>JAICQL010000392.1 GCA_025937895.1 Polyangiaceae bacterium
CAGGGCCTACGCGGAGCGCATCGACACCGCGCTACGGCGCCGCCGCAAGGTGCTGCAGAGCCGTACGCACCTCAATCAGGAGCTGCGCGCGCAGCGCCGCGACCTGCTCGAGCGCACGCGCGAGCTGGTGCGACAGGGCGCCAGCAGCCTCAACCAGGAGCTGGTCTCGCGCGAGTCTCTGCACGACGCCCTGGACGCGGGACAGCTGCTCGAGTTGAACCTCGCCGACCTCGACGTGCAGCTGGCGGAGCTGCGCAATCAGTTGGAGGAGCGCGCCCTGGGTCGCGAGCTCGCGCTGGCCCGCGCTCAGGCTGCCCTGCTGGAGGTAGAGACCCTGATCGCGCATGCGGAGGTGCGCTCGCCCGCGGCGGGGCGGGTGGAGTCCTTGCTGGCCAAGCCCGGCGCGGTAGTACAGGCGGGGCAGCTGATCGCCCAGATCGTGCCTCCCGGCGCGCCACGCTCCATCGTGGCATTCCTGCCCGCCAGCGAAACGGCCTTCATTGCCGCCGGCACGTCGGCTCGCGTCGAGCTCGAATCACTGCCGGTGTCGGAGTTCGGCATGGCTCAGGCTACCGTCCGTCGCATCTCGGCGGACATCGCCGATCCGCAGGAGCAAGCCGCCGCCTTCGGGCAAGCCACACCCGGCGCAACGGTGCGCGTGGAGCTCGAGATTGACTCTGCGAGCGAGGAGATGACGCCTCACCTGCGCTCCGGCGAACGCGTCACCGTGCGCCTGCACCGCCGCGAGCGCCGCATCATCGCCTTGATGTTCGACTTTGCCAGAGGCTTGTTGGAGCAGTGATGTTTCAGTCCTTCCGCCGCCAGATTCACCCGATTCAACAGCTCGAAGCCGCGGAGTGCGGGGTCGCCAGCCTGGCGATGGTCCTCGACTACTTCGGTGCCAGCATCCCGCTGGACGAGCTGAGGGATCTGTGCGGCACCTCTCGCGACGGCAACACCGCGCGACAGCTGATCGACACGGCCAAGAGCCTGGGGCTCGAGGCATGCGGCCTCAAGCTGCCCATCGAGCACCTGAAGACCGCCCAGTTCCCGCTGATCCTGCACTGGCGCATGAATCACTTCGTGGTGCTGGAGGGCTTTCGGGGCGACCGGGCCAGCATCGTGGACCCCGGTACCGGTCGCATGCAAGTGGACCCTGAGGAGCTGAGCCGCGCGTACTCGGGGATCGCGCTGATGTTCTCACCGACGAAGAAGCTCCGCCGGCGGCCGCGCGCCTCACCCGGATTCGGCCGCTTCTTCTCCGAGCTCTGGACTGGCAAGCGCACGGTCGTGTTCCTGGCGCTGGCCGGTGCGCTGAGCCAGTTGCTTGGCATCCTGTGGCCGGCGCTGCAACAAGTCCTGGTCGACGAGGTGATCATCCCGCGCCGCGGCAACTGGCTCGTCCCGATCCTGTCCACCCAGATCGTCGTGGTGCTGGCCATCATCGCCCTGGGCTGGCAGCACCAGAGCGTGCTGCTACGCCTGCGCACGGCCCTGGTCGCGCGGCTCACCAACCAGCTGGGGCGCAAGCTCCTGCGCGTTCCGCTGCCCTTCATCGAGATGCGCAGTCGTGGCGACCTGCTGCAGCGGGTGAGCGGCTACTCGGGGCTGGCCGACTTGCTCACCCAGTCGGTGGGCGGCATCTTTCAGCTGCTGTTCGCGGCGGCGCTGGCCGTGCTCATGCTGGCCTACGACGCGCAGCTTGCCGCGGTCGCGCTCACGGTCGACGTGATCCGCATCGTGATCCTGCGGCGCCTGCGCGAGGAGACGCGCCAGCGCTCCGCGGGCGAGCTCACGGCGCGCGGCGCAGAGTCGTCCATCGTGGTGCAGGCGGCGAGCTCGGGCGACGTGGTCCAGGCCTTCCGCATGGAGCAGCAGCTTCAGAGCTGGTACGAGCGGTGCCTCGAGGATCGGCAGGGGTGGACGGTGCGCGCGGCGAGGCTCGTGCGCGGCACCGGCGCGTGGCTCAGCATCTTCGATGGCATCTCGCAGTGGCTGGTGTTCGGCCTGGGCGGCGCCCGTGTCATCCAGTCGGAGATGACCCTGGGCGTGTTCGCCGGGTTCCTGGCCATACGCGGCCTCTTGCAGGGGCCTCTTGCCGGGCTGGTGCACACCTTCGAGAGCTGGCTCGAGTTCCGCGGGGTCATCCATCGTAGCGACGACATCTTCCGGCAAGAGCTCGAGCCGGTGGGTGACCGCCGACCGCGCAGCAGCACGCCGGTGCTGGAGCTGAAGAACGTGGGCTTCCGCTTCTCTGCCGGGTCCCCCTGGCTGTTTCGCGGCGTCTTCTTGCGGGTCGAGGTGGGTCAAAACGTGACCCTGGTGGGCCCGTCCGGGCAGGGTAAGTCCACGCTGCTGCGCATCCTCGCCGGCGTGCTGAGCCCCACCGAGGGCCAGGTGTTGCTCGACGGTGTCGACCTGCGGGAGTTCGAGCGCGACTCGCTCGCCGAAAAAATCGGTGTGGTGGTGGGGCCGCCGGTGCTGGTAGACGGCTCGCTGCGAGAGAACCTGCGGCTCCGGCGCCCGAGCTCCAGCGATGAAGAGCTGCGCGAGGCCGCGCGCATCGCCTGCTTCGACGAGGTCGCTGGCCGGCTCCGGAGCGGCTACGGCACGATGCTGTCCGGTCACGCGCCGCCCTTCTCCGGCGGCGAGTTGCAGCGGCTCGGCCTGGCGCAGGCCCTGATCGGGCGCCCTGGCATCTTGCTGCTCGACGAGGCCACCAGCTTCCTCGACGCAGAGACGGAGGCGCGCGTCATCCGCAACACGCTCCAGGCGCGCACCACGCTGATCTCGGTCGCACACCGGCCGGCGGTGATCGAGACCTCGGACCTCGTCTATCGCGTCGAAGCCGGGCGCGTGCAGTGCGAGAGCCGTCGCCACGCGGAGAGCCGGCGCCCGCTGACCGGGCGGGTCGTGCAAGCGCAGTTTGGAGCTGGCGCCAGCGCCGCCTGAGTCGCCCGAAAAGAGTAGAACCTCATGCAACCCAATCTCAATCTTCAAGCCGGTGACCGGCGACCGCTACAGGTGTGCCTCGCGGAGTGGACCTATGCGGATCGCTCGCTGGTATTCCGGCTCGGGCTGGTCTCCGCGCTCTCGGCGCTGCTCGCCCTCGGCAGCCCCCGCCTCACGCAGCTCATCTTCGATCGCGCGCTGCCGGACGGCTCTTCGCGGCTGATGCTGGTGGCCGCCGCCGCGGCGTTCGCTCTCACCTTGCACTCGGCCTGGCTCGAGTGGGTGCAAGCCAAGCTGAGCATCCAGCTCTGGATGAACCTGGAGCGCCGCTCGCTCACCCGAGTGGTCCATGCGCTCGTGCAGACGCAACCGGAACAGCGCAAGC
>JAICQL010000241.1 GCA_025937895.1 Polyangiaceae bacterium
CGGGAAGAGGTGGCGGCGGCGCTCGCTGCGGTGCGCATCTCGGGGGAGCCCGACTGTCCGCCGCCGCACGATACGGAGCTGGACGGCTTTCACGAGCTCGAGCGGGCCGTCCTGAGCGGACACGTCTGGGGTGACACGGCGAACGGTCGCGAAGCGGCCAGCAGCGACGCGCACGCCAGCAGTGAGGCGGGTGCCAGCGGTGACGTCGGTTGCAGCAGTGACGTCGGTTGCAGCAGTGACGTCGGCTGCAGCAGTGACGTCGGTTGCAGCAGTGACGTCGGCGATATTGGGCAGAGCAGCGCGGCTGGAGCCGGCGACGCGCCGCCAGCGAGCACTGCTGACGCCGAGCGCTCCCGACGTCCCTGGCGCAAGTTGCTCTCGAGCCTGGGCGCCTGGCTCGCGCGGGGGGCGCTACGGCACGCGGTCCAGATGTCCGCGCCGGGCGCGGCGGGGCGCCGGCAGAGAGCGATCCGGAGCGCGGGGCGGGTGCAGGTGCGCTGGCGCGTCTCGCCGTCGCTCCGCTGCTGGTGGCGAGCGCTCGAGGCGCAGGCACGCCGCTGGCTGCCGGGCGAGATCAGCTGGCTAAAATACCTGTGTCTCGTGTTCTGGCGTGCCTGGGGCCATGTGCTGGGCGCCGACGTCGCGTATGGCCGGGTGTACGTGCGCGACCGATGCCGGTGTGTGAGCCCGGTGTGCAACCGTCGAGACGTGACGCCACATCACCTGCGCTTCCGATCGGCGGGTGGCGGCGATGAGGACGAGAACATCGCCTCGCTGTGCACCTGGTGCCATCTCTTCGGGGTGCACGGCGGGCGTATCCGTGCAACGGGCAGCGCGGGGCACATCCACTGGGAGCTCGGCTCGCGGGAGCAGCCCTGTCTCCGCGTAGAAGGGAGGGAGCGCCATCAAGGGGCGTAGTGCTGCTCGGTCTCGCGGAACATCGCAGCCAGATCATCCCCGACGCTGACCGCAAACACGTAGTCGGACGGAAAATCGTCGCGCACCAGCCGGCGGCTGTGGTCGGGAAAGAGCTCGGCGTCTGCCAGGATGGTCTCGCTGCGCAGACCGGTGCCGGCGTGCTGATGGCAGCCGATGCAGTTCGATGCGGCGTTGCCCGCGCCCTCCTCGATGTACGGATTGGAGCACCACGTGCGTCCGCCCAGCCCTTCATACGTCGCCTCGAGCGCGTCGGCGAGGGTGGGGTGATCCTCGCCGAAGCCGCCTCGCGGGTCGTCGTCTCCCTCATCAAAAGCGACGGCGCTGCACAGCTTGTAGTGGTTCCAGGGCGCGGGCAGGCTCGCTGGGCGGTCGGCGCCGAAGTCGCTGTCGGGCTCGGGCGACCACCACAGGGTACTCCAGATCCAGTGGTCGAGCTCCTTGGTCATGATGTGCAGCGCTGCCAGGCGGAACGAGTTTCCGTTGGGCAGGCGCAACGTGTAGATCTCATCGGGGCCTGGGTCTGCCTCGAGGTCGGGCGTCTCCCAGCTGGGCTGGGCGCTCGCGGTCAGGCGGCGCTCGAGGCTGGCGGCGGAGGTGTCGTATGCGGGCAAGGGCAAGCCGATGCCAGCACGGCGCCAGCTGGCCTTGACGATGCTCGCGCTGGGCGAAAACGCCGACGTCAGACAGTCGGGTGGTGGGCTCGGCGGTAAACCGCAGCGAGCGTCGACAGGAGGGCCCGCTGGCGGCTGGGCGGCACCGTGCGCATCGCTGCGAGCACTATCCCGGCAGTCGAGCACTGCGCCGTAGCTGTCCAGCAGTCGGCGGCTGGCAGCGGGCGAATACGCGACCCGATAGATGCCCCCCAGTCCGGCCAGCGCAGCGGCTCCATCGATGGCGGCGCGATACGCGCTCTGGCGTTCCAGGGTCCACTCCGGAAAATCCGCGAGCGCCCCGTCATTCCATTCCCACGCTGCGTCCAGCAGCGCTGCGGGCAGCGCCGCTCGCGCCGCGCGCTGCTCGGCACTGAGCTCCGGATACGCGCGCCGGAAGATGCGGGTAAGATCGTCCCTGGCGTGCCACGTCTGCCACGCCGGGAGCTGGCTCTGCCCTGCGCCGGCTTCCAGGGCAGCCGGCAGGGGCACGGGCGCGAGCACGCGCTGGGCAATCTGCCAGGCGACCTGCCGGCGCGCGCGCTGCGAGGTGAGCAGCTCCCGCTCGCGGCGCGCCAGGCTCTCATCGGCAACGTAGCCCGCTGGGCCACCGATCAAGGAGCGATCGATCACGCTGAGCGCCGCCTGGCTCTGGCCGAGCGGGCACTCGTCACCTCCGGCTCGCTGCTCGGGCTCTGCGCCGCCGCCGGTGAGCCAGACGCTATCGCGACCGGCGCAGCCGGCAAGGAGCAGGGGCGCAAGGAGCAGGGGCGCAAGGAGCAGGGGCATGGCGACGCCCGCTGGGCTAGTTGCCTTCCAGCACGAGGGCCGCGTCGCTGGCGGCGAAGTACTCTTCTCCGTCCAGGGTGCGGACCACGAAGTAGATCCAGCCATCCGAGCGGAAGTGCGGGAACAGCGCAAAGTCCCCGGGTGGCATGTTGGTGAAGCGCCGCGCCTCACCGCTGGTCAGATCTACCAGGTACAGGTTGGAGGAGCCCTCTCGCAGGTAGTCGCGGAAGCCCGCATCGTTCGGGCCTTCAAAGCCCAGCTCCGCGGCGTCTTGCTCCACCACGTAGCGGTGAAACACGAGCCAGCGCTCGTCGTAGGAGAAGTTGGGCTTGCCGCCCTGCATGCAGATGCGCCCCATGTCCTCCAGAGAGGCTTGCCAGTTGCCGCCGCTGCGAGCGGTGTTCAGCTTGTACAGGGCGTAGCCGCTCTGTTCGGCAGCGATCACGTTGTCGTCCAGGTTCAGCTCGCGGCCCTTGATACGGGTCACCAGCAGCCGCCCGGAGGGCGAGAGCATGGGATCGCCCTGGCGCGGCGTGGCCACACGCACGGAGGCGTCGGCGTCAAAGCCGTCGCCCAGGTTGATCAGCGGGGTGAGCGTGATCGAGCTGCTGGCCTCGTAGTCCGCCGAGGGATTGTTGAGCACGCGCTCGAAGCCGCCGTTGTCGCTGGTGTACGAGCCGTGGATGACCCAGTAATCCTCGCCATCGAGGCCCTTGGCCACCTGCTGATACAGGCCGAGCCTGCCGCTGATCGGGCGGCACTCCGCCTCCTCGCCGCTCAGCTCCGTGATGTCGCTGGTGAGGACGGACTGATTGCAGGTGAGCGCAGTCTCCCCGGCGGAGACGGAACCGTCGCTGGGCTCGGTGTCGGAGCCGCCGCCGCCCTCATCACCACCGCCCTGCTGCAGCACGAAGCCGGAGTTGTCGGGGAAGAAGGTGGCGTCATAGCGGAAGTTGCCCGAGATGAGCTGACCCAGCTCGAGATCCACGAACTGGCCGGCTTCGCTCTCGTCGTCGAAGTTCTGCAAGCCAGAGGCGATGTAGCGGCCATCGGCGGAGCAGCGCGACCAGTAGGTGCTGGGCGATTCGCTGTTGTCGTACAGCACGCGGATGCGGCTGCCGAGCAGCGCCTCCCAGGCGCTGCTCTGCTCCAGGTCGCTGGCTTGTTCGAAGTCGCTCAGGCACTCCGAGCCGCTCAGGCCGTCGCCGCAGCCGAAGTCGAGCATGCTGCCCTCGCGGTTGCGCGCGCGCCAGCCGGCGGTGGCCATCTCCTGCACGTGCAATCCGAGCGCGGGGGCCAGACCCGGCGTGCAATCCTCCCCCTGATCGGCTGGCACCAGGTCGAGCAGGCGCGGCGCGCCGCGGGCGAACCACTCCGCCACGATGTCGAACTCGGCCTGTGTCCAGGGCTGGCCAGCGCGCGGCATGCCTGCGCGGGCGAGAAAGCTCTGCTGCTCGCGCTGCCCGTCCACCAGCTCGGAGGCCTTCTCGAACACGTACGTGAACCATGGCAGGTGCCCGGCCGCGGCGTAGATGCCAAACGCCGCGGCGTTGTATTGTGGGCCCGACTCGCTGCGGAAGCAGTCGAGCATGGCGTCGATGGCGGCCTGATCGGCGAGGCCGGCGCCCTGCAGGCAAGCCTGGCTGAACTCCTGGGTCAGCTGGCTCCAGCGGGTGAGCGTGGGGCGGCCAATGGTGTGGCAGTTTCTGCAGACGCCGCTGCCGCCCACGGCGGAGCTGCCCAGCAGCTGCAGTGCCTGGCGTGCCAGTGGCTCATCGTCGATGCTGATGGCGGAGCGCAGCGCGGGTACCCCAGGCACTTGCTGGGTGCCGGCGCCATTGCTGGAGCCGGAGCTGCCGCCTCGGCTCTGACCCACGTCGATGACGCCGTTCTCGCCGCCCTCTCCTCCGGGGCGAGTCGTGCTGTCATCGCAAGCGAGAGCGGCGCACGAAAGCGCGAGCAGGGCAAGCCCGTGGGGGGTGACGCCGGCCCCCTGCGAGAGCTGGGGCGCGCGGAGGCGATCGAGCCTGCGGCGGAGGGAGCGGAACGACATCATGATAAGGAAAACCTCGTGGGCGGCCGGTCTCGACAGGGCGAACGGAGAGCTCGAGAATGAAGACGCTGGATGGGGCTCTATGTGGCAGCGGATCGTTCTGCGATCAACCAGGCCTGGTTCGCTGTCCAGAGCGATCGCCCGTGACCGGGACACTCGTTCCATCAGCGTACGTCCGGGAGCGCTCGGCCATGCCTGCAACACGGAAAATGGCCTGCTTTGCGACAACACCCAGCGCGTCTGGTCGAAAGGCCGAGCGCGGCGTGCGCGGGCTCGGCGCGCGCTGCCGCGCACGAATTCGGCAGGGAAATTCAGGCGCCGTTCAGCTCTCGACTCTCGCCGGACTGCACTGCCGCGACTAGGCTGCGCGGGTCGTGGCCTATCATGCATTGACGAGCAGCCCGGGCGTGCTGAAGGAGTTGCAGCGTGGCGTGCGCGAGCTGTCGCTGGAGCTCGTGCCGGGCGTGGAGCGCTGTGAGCCCGGCCAACCGCTGCGCTTGCTGTCACCCGCGGGCAGTCTGGAGGGGCTGGCGGTCGCGGATCCGGAGAATCAGCTGGTACGGGTCTTTGCGCGTGCGGACGAGGGCTTCGGCGCCATCGATGCAGCGCTCTTTCGCGCGCGGGTCCGGCAGGCGCTGAGCTTGCGGCAGGCCTTTGGGCTGCGCGCGAGTGAGACTACCCATCGCGTGTTGCACGGCGCCGGGGACGGTCTGCCGGGCTTCTGCGCCGACGTGTACGGGCAGCATCTGGTGCTGTACGTGTACGCGCGCGGGCTGCTGACCCTGGGCCGCACCCTGGCCGGCGTGCTGCGCGAGGAGCTGGGGCTGGCTGGCGTGGTGCTGAAGCTACGCAGTCAGGACGCGGCTCAGGGCACCGTGAAACAGGAGCTGCTGGGCGAGCCGCCGGCGGAGCGGCTGGTGGTGCACGAGGCTGGCGTACCGTACGAGGTGCACCTGGGCTCGGGCTTGAACGTGGGGCTGTTCACGGACATGCGCGAGCACCGTCAGCGGCTGGCCCGGTTTGCCCGCGAGCGCTCGGTGCTCAATTTGTTCTCGTACACCGCCAGCCTGTCGGTGGTGGCGGCGCGGGCGGGCGCGCGCCAGGTAACCAGCGTGGATCTGGCGGCGGGAGTGCAGAGCTGGGCGCGGGAGAACTTTCGCCTGAGCGGCCTGAGCCCGGACGCTCACCGCTTCGAGACGGGCGAGGTCTCGGCCTTTCTGAAGAAGGCGGCGCGCGAGGAGCAGCGTTACGATCTGATCATCGCCGATCCGCCGACGTATTCCGCGGCGCGCGCCTCGGCCTGGTCGATGCGCAAAGACTATCCGGTGCTGATCGGGCGCGCCGCCGCGCTGCTGCCGCCGGGCGGGCTGCTCTGGCTGTCGGCGAACCGGCGCGATCTACCGCCGCTATCGGAGCTGGCGCTGGACGCGCTGGCGCGAGCTCAGCGCAGCGCGAGCTTGCTGGAGCAGGGCGGGCTGCCGCCCGATTATCCCACCGTGCTGGCGCAGCCGCAGGACCGCTACCTGCAGGTGTGTCTGCTGGTGCTGGGCTGAAGCAGCTAGCGGGAGCGGCGCTCGGCTCAGCTGGGCACGCCCTGGGGCTTGGCCATCTGGGCCAGGCGCTCGCTGACGGCGCGGTGGATGGGGTACATCAGCGCCACCACGATCAGCATCGCGGCCACCACCACGTAACCGAGCGTCTCGTAGTGCTGGAGCCGCCCGTCGGCGGTCTGGCTGACGATCAGGCCCGCGGAGCCCGAGGCCACGCCGCCGGAGAGCTGCTGCAGGGAAGAGTTGACGGCCATGAAGGCGCCGCGATCCGCCGCCTCGGGCACCGCGGAGATGAGCGCCGAAGCGGAGATGATGCGCGCGGTGATGGCGATGAACAGGAACATGTTCAGCACGATCACCAGCACGAGCGGAGTGATGCCCAGGCTACAGTAGATGGGCACCACCACGCATGCCAGGCCCGTGCCCAGGCAGAACGTGCGGTACTTGCCCAGCGCGTCGCTAAAGCGGCCAATCATCGGCCCGGCGATGAAGGTGGTCACCCCCGTGACCATGTACACCAGGGGTAGCTCATCCAGGGTGATGCCCAGGTTATGCACGCTGAAGGCGCTGCCGAATGGCATCAGCATGAAGCCCCCCGTGGCGAGCAACATGGTGGCGGCGAACGTGCGCAGGTAGCGAGTGCGCCCCAGCGTGTGGCGCAGGTGCTGAAAGCTGCTGCCGGTCCGCTGCAGCTTCAGGTGCGCGTCGATCGGCTTTAGCCGCGTGACGATCACCACCCCCACCAGGCTGCTCACGCCCACGATCAACAGGAACGGCGCGTGCCAGCCCCAGTGGTTGGAGAGGAACACCCCGAGCGGCACGCCCATCACCTGGCTGGCGGCGAACGCCGTCTGCACCGTGCCCATCACTCGCCCGCGCACCTCGAGCGGAAACAGATCGGCCACGATGGCCATGCTGATCGAGCCGATCACCCCGCCAAACAGGCCGGTCACGATGCGCGCGCCGAGCAGGAACGTGTAGCTCTGCGCCAGCCCGCACAAGAGCGTGCCGAGCACGAAGCCGCAGTAGAAGAAGAGCAGCAGCCTCTTGCGGTCGAAGCGGTCGGCGAAGCCCGCCGCCAGCAAGCCGGAGGCGGAGGCGCTGAAGGCGTACACGCTCACCACCAGGCCGAACTGCTGCGGGGTGATCTGCAAGGCAGGCATGAGCAGCGCCCCCAGCGGGCCCATGATCATGAAGTCGAGGACGATGGTGAACTGCAGGAACGCGAGCAGCAGCGTGACGAAGCGCTCGTAGCGGGTGAAGGCGTGGGGCGGGGGCATGTGCGGGCATGGCCTAGCACACGCCGGAGCGTGAGGAGCCGCTCGCGATCGAGGGGCTGAAGGGTCGCGGGCCGGGAGCTCTCGGGAGGGCTCCGCGCGGCCTTTCGCCCTCAGCGCTGATCCAGCGCCTGCAGCAGCCGCTGCGCCTCTCCGCGGCGATAGCCGCCGTACGCGCCCGCCGCGAACGGCTCGAGCAGCTGGCGCGCAAGGTCGTGCTCACCCAGCTTGAGGAAATCCAGCGCGCTATTGTAGCGCGCCTCGGGCACGAACCTGCCGTCGGGATGAGCTCGCAGGTACTCGCGATAGGCAGCGATCGCTGCGCGCGGCTGACCCTGCACGTGCAGCTCGTGTGCGGCGCGGAAGCGGCGCAGCTCGAGGTCGGGGGCTGGCTCTGGCGCCGCCACGCTGTCGGCGGGCGCGCGGCGCGCGCGACCGGGCCGCGGCAACGGCGCGGGTGCGGGCGCCGGGGTGGGCTCGGTGGCTGCAGGCTTCTCGATTGCAGGCTCCTCGAGTGTGGGCTCCTCGCGTGGAAGCTCGGCAGGGGGCTCTGCCGCGGGCGGGCTCACCTCGTCAGGCGGGCTGAGCGGCGGCTGCTCGCGCGGGGCAGCAGGCGCGCGCTGGCGGCGCTCCAGCGGCTCCGGCTGTTTCTCGTCGAGAAACGGCAAAACGGTGGTCACCGCTCGCCACACCTGCGGCCAGCTGCCGGTGCTCTGCGCCCAGGCGCTGCCCACCAGCAGCGCCGAGCCGAGCGGCGCGAGCACCAGCCAGCGGCGCAGCCGCGGGCGGCGGCGCTCCGCTGCGGCGGCCAGGATGCGCGCGCGCGTGAAGCCAGACCCCTCGCGCTGACCGTCGTGGGCAGCGCGCAGCGCGGCCGCGGCTCGCTGCAGCACATCGGAGCTGCTCAGGTCGGGCCCGCTCACGCCAGCCCCTCTCTCTCCAGGGCGGCCCGCAGCTTCTTGCGCGCGTGAAACAGGCGGGTGCGCAGGGTGGCCTCGGGCGCGCTCACCAGCTCCGCTGCCTCGACCGAGCTGCGCTCCTCCACGTCGCACAGCACGAACGCCACCCGCTGCTCGATCGGCAGCTCATCCAGCGCGCGTACGATGGCCTCCAGCAGCCGGCGATCGGTGGCCGTGGCCTCGGGCGAGATGGAAGCGCGCTCGGGCTCGGCCGCAAGCCGGGCCAGCGCGGCGCGCCGCCGGCTGGCGCTGCGCACGTGATGGCGAGCGTGCTGGATGGCGATGCCGATCAGGAAGGAGCGCAGCGAGCTCTGCGCCTGAAAGCGCCGAACGGCACGCGGCAAGGTCACGAACACCTCGTGCACCAGATCCTCCGCGGCGGCGCTGTCGCCCACCAGACGCCCGGCGAAGGCGCGCACCGCCTCGTGGTGCTGATCGTACACCTCGCCGAGCGCACGGCTCTCACCCTGGCGCAGGCGCTCGAGCAAATCCGCGGTGGCCGGCTCGCCCGCGCGCGCAGTGGGATCAAAGCTCAACGCGCGCATGACGATGCCAGGCAGTGCCGGCATCATCATGGCGCGGGCCCCGGGGGCTGCCAAGCGTTCAGAGCAGCTCCATCCCCACGCTCAGCTCGGGCCCGATGCGATCGGCGACGGACTGCGGCGCGCGCACGCGGTGCCGCAGGCCGCCACCTGCAAACATGGAGAAACCCTCCAGAATCCGCCAGCCCGCCAGGACGCGGTAGCGCAGCTCGAAATCGTTCACCACCGCCTCCCAGCCGCGCGAGCGCTGGCTGTAGTTGGTGTCCACGTCCACGTAGGCGCGGCTCAGCGGTGTACCCTCCAGCGGGATGCGCAGCCCCAGGCTGGTGCCGGGTGCGTAGCGCGCGCGCCCCGGCTCATCCACGAGCAGCGCGCTGCCGGGGTCATAGGCAAACGTCGGCATCATGTACAGCAGGCCGGCGTGGAAGCGCAGGCCCACGTTGAAGGGCTGGCTGGAGTTGTACCAGGTGGCGAGCTTGATGCCGCCCTCACGGTTGTAAGGCACGAGGCCGATTGATTGACCGCGCACGCTGCGCGCCACGTTCACGACGCCCAGTTGTATGCCGCTCACGTCCTGCGCCACGTTCACGATGCCGATCTGCGCGCCATCAACGGAGCCACCCACGTTGAGCACGCTCAGCTGCAAGCCGGACACATCACCCGCGATGTTGCTGGCGCCGGCCAGCTGCGCGCCCTCGACGGAGTCACCGCTGACGTTGGCGACGCCCGCCACCTGGACGCCCGAGCTGGGGCCACGGCTGACGTTGAGCGCTCCCGTGAGCTGGGCGCCCTCGAGCGCCGTGGCATGATTGAACGCGCCGCTGAGCTGTGCGCCGGCGAACGGCCCGCGGGCGACGCTGGTGACGCCCGCCACGTCCACCCCGGTGCGCTCTCCCTCCACGCTGGCTGCGCCGCTGATGCTGACTCCGCTGAAGGGCTCGCGGCTCACACCAAACACGCCGCCGATGCGCACGCCTCCCCCTGAACCGCCGTGCCAGTAGCCCACGGAGCCTAGCTGCACCCCGCGCAGCCGGCCGTCGATGCGCGAGACCCCGGCGAACGTGAGCGACAGCCCGGTGATGGCAGCATTGCGGCTGTAGAAGGCACCGAGGTCGAGGAGCAGATGGCGGTGCTCGCTGTCGCTCCGGAGCGCGAAGGGATGAAACAAGGTGAGGTTCACGTTGTCCAGAGACAGCTCGGGCGTCGCTTCGGGCTCGGGCTGGGCCGTGCTGCGGTCCGGCGCAGGTGGCGAGGGCTCCACCACGGCAGGCGGTTGCGGCGGCGGGCTCTCCGCTTGCAGCTGCGCCAGCACGGCGCTGGCCTCATCGCGCGCCAGGTTGCCGACGAGCAGGGCGCTGGCCTCCGGTACCTCCTCCGCGCGTGCCGGCGCCGCCACGCTGCGCGAGAGCTCGGTGCCGAGCGCGTTCTTGTACAGCACGCGCAGGCTGCCGCCCGCGTCGACTGACACCGCCACGTGCACGGGTCGGGTCGCGAGGGGCAGCTCGGCGCGGATCAGCTCGCGCTCGACGGCGGCGCGCAGCGCGGCTTCGTTCACGCTCAGGCCGTGCGCCTCGAGGCTCACGCTCCAGCTCGCCGCCTTACCCTCGGCTGTGCTGCCTCCACCCGCTCCGCTCTCGGCCGCGTTGCCGCCGGCTACGCTGGGCCCCGGCTCCGGCGCCACCACGGCTCCGGCTGCCGGCAATGCGAAGCCGGCGTTCAGGGACAGGGCGAGAAGAAGAGGAGCCTTCGTTGGAGTCACGTGGCTGAGTGCCCGCGGCCGCGCGCAGCGTTCAAAGCCGGCGTCGATTTTTTTTCGCGCTCGGCGCTGCACCGGTGCGGGTCAGCCCGGCTCGGCCGTCCAGGCAGGGCTGGAGGCGGGGGCTCGCCCGCTGCCGCGCCGCGGGCGCAGGCACTGCGCAAGGTCGGCCACCAGACCATCGATGTCTGCCACGGTGTGGTGTGCGTTGAGCATCAGCCGCAGCCCTGCCCGGCGGCGCGGCACTGCCGGAAAGCAAGCCACGTTGACGTAGTGGCCTCGCTCCAGCAGCGCGGCCCCCAGATCGATCGCCGTGTGCTCGTCTCCGACCGGGATGAAGCGGATCGGTGAGCAATCCGAGCTGCTGAGCGCGATCTCTTCCCGCGCCAGCGCGCGCTGGAAGGTCTCGATGCGCGCCATCACGGCGGCCTGTAGCAGCGGCAGCTCTGGCGAGAGGTGCAGCTTGGCAGAGGCCACTCCCGCGCCGAGCTGGGCGGGCTGTAGCGGCCCCGAGAAGATCAGCGTGCGTCCCTCGGTCACGATGCGCTCGGCCAGCGCGTGCTCGGGCAACACGATGGCGCCGCCTGCGGCGGCAAAGCTCTTGGCCAGCCCGAACAGCACGACCATGCGCGGGTGGATGCGGCGACGGCCCAGCACGGTGCCCGCACCGTTACGGCCGCTCCAGCTCACCCCGTGCGCGTCGTCCACGTAGGCCACGAGCGAGGGCTGGCGCTCGAGCAGCGCGTACAGCCCGTCGGCGTCGAGCACGTCACCGTGCATGCTGTAGATACCGTCGCACAGATAGAAGACGCGCTCGTGCCGTGTCGAGAGCGCGGCCACCCGCTCTTCCAGGCGATCGAGCCGATTGTGCCGTACGGCCTCGCACGGCACGCCGCGCAGGCGCAGCTCCGGCAGCGCAGCTTGCACGCTGGCGTGCACCTGGATGTCGAAGAGCACCGCGTCGCGCTCGCCGACCAGCACCGGCAGCGCGCTCTGGTGCGCCAGCGAAGTAGTGGGCGCGAGCACCACGGGAGCGCCATCGACCATCTGCGAGAGCAGGGCCTCGAGCTCGCCGTACAGCGGCGCGGCCACATACGCGCGCGAGCTCGAGAACTGCACACCGAAGCGCAGCACTGCTTCGCAGGCTGCCGTCTTCAGTCGCGCGTCGGTTTCCAGACCGAGATAAGAGCAGCTCGAGAAATTTACGACCCGCCGACCGTCGAGCGTGATCGAGCGGCCATCGAAGCGTTCGTCTTCGGCGACACAGCGCACCACCCCGCGCGACTGTGCTCGCGTCCATAAGGAGGCCGCCAGAACACCACGTTCGATGACCCCGGCGCGGATTGCGCTGTTGCATGCGGACATGTATTTCCTCAAGGTTTCTAGCGAGATGGGGGTTGTCCCCAGGTGGCTACGAGGTGGGATATCAGGCGCCGGACTGTGCCACAATGAAACGCATCTGGCGGGGTCGTTTCGCCGACCTGCACCCGAAGGGTGACAAGCTCGCGAGCCGTTTCGCACGGCCGA
>JAICQL010000287.1 GCA_025937895.1 Polyangiaceae bacterium
CAGCAGGGTGACCATGCGCAAGTGGATGCGCCGGACCCGCTCATGATCATCCTTCATGAGGCTGAGCGCTCGAAACGTGGGGTGCGCAATGGCGTCGCTGAGCTGGCTGGCAGGCAACATCATCAGTGTATACGCGCGCGTGTACAAGCCGAGACCTTCAGCCCCGACGTAGCGCCCGATGAAGATACGGTCGAGAGCCCGCGCCCAATAGGCGACCACCTTGTAACCAAACAAGCCGAAACTGAAGCGAGCCACCTCCTTCAGTGCCGCAATGCTCAGCCGCAGCCGCGGCCGCCACCCCGAGAGCAGAAATACGCATGCGGCGAGCAAAGCCGCTGAGCTCACGAGTTGCGCGGCGATGGACCAAACGCCGTATCCCTGCCATGCCAATACGATCGCCAGCGCGCCGGCGCTAAAATTGGCAAAGATCTCAGCCTTGGCTACGCGCTCGAAGCGCATCTCGCGCTTGAGCAAGACCATTGGTACTGAGGCAAGGGCGCCAAACACGAAGGTCAGGGCGACAAAGCGCGTCAGCGCAATCAGCTCCGGCTCATGATAAAACGCCGACACCGCTCGAGCACCGGGGATGAACGCCAGGAAGATCAGCGTGGCCATGCCCAAGTTCAGCCAGAACACACTGGACTCGATCTCCCCGTTGATTTCTTTGCGCTGCAAGAGCGAGACCGAGAAGCCAAAATCGACAAACAGGCTGGCAAGCTCGGCGAACACCTGCGCCATGGCCACCAGGCCAAATTCCTCGGGCCGCAGCAATCGCGTCAGGATGACGGTGGTGACGATCCGTAGCAGCAAGCCGGAGAAGCGTGAGAACCAGCTCCAGGCGGCGCCGCGAACGAGCTTCTCTTTGATTCCTTCCATCGCGCGGTTCAGCCGGCTCTCCCGCTCGTGAGGTCCCGGGCTATCCGGAGGCACACTGCCGGGCATTGAAGAAACGCCAGGACTGTACCGTACCTATAGGAGACCAGATGCACCCCCATTTTGCCAGTCTCCGCCACGAGTTGGGGACTCTGTACAAACGCTACGTCCGCCGGCCGCACCTCACGTTGGAGCAACTCGAGAACAGTCGGCCCTTCACCAGCGAGAACACCTGGCGCCTGCTCAGTGATCACTGTCGTCTACTTCGTCGGCCGGCCTCCGTGCTGGAATACGGCTCGGGCACGTCGACGTATTACCACCTCCTGACACTCGCCGGCTGCGGCGGCGGCAGGCTCGTGAGTGTGGAGCACGACCTCGACTGGCATCGCAAGGTGCTGCGTAGCTTTCGGCGTGCCTTCAGCCCCCGCATTACGGGCGAGACCCTGGAACTGACCCTCGCCGGAGTGAGCCTGTCTCTGGAATATCTGCATCGCCCTGGGCGGGGCCAGACCGGCTGTGGCACATATCAGGAGTTCCGTGATTACGTCGAAGCGCCTACGGGGCCATTCGACCTGGTAGTGGTTGATGGCCGCGCGCGCAAGGCATGCGCTCGGCACGTGCTCGAACAGGGCCTGCTGAGTGAACGCGGGCTGCTGGTGTTGTACGAGGCAGGCCGAGGGCACGCGGAATGGCCGGTGCCATCACAACGCAGCGGTACCTGGGACTACCAACCCGAGGTAGCAGAAATGCTTCGGCGCGGCGGCGCGCTGGTTCGGGGCAGTGGCGTGGATCACTGGACAGGCTGGACGCGCCCGGGCACGCCCACACCGCATTTCGCGCTGGAGTATCCCATGGAAGCCTGCTTCCACTGGGTGCAACCAGCGGATCGACCCGGCGGACTCGGCTGAGGTACTGCGCGGACGCACGGCGCCTTTCGCGTTGACCATGACGAAGCCACGTCGAACCGACATACAGGCGCTGCGCGGGCTCGCAGTGCTGCTGGTGCTCTTCTATCACGCAGAGGTGGTAGGCCTGCGCGCGGGTTACCTGGGGGTGGACATCTTCTTTGTCATCTCCGGATACCTCATGGCTTCGCTCATCGCCCGCGAAATCCGAGAGCGCTCCTTCTCCTTTGCCAGCTTTTACTTGCGACGCGCCAAGAGGCTGCTGCCCTCGGCGTACATCGTCTTTTTGGCCACATTTTTGCTCTCGCTCTTCCTCCTGACCAGAGTCGAGTACGAGAGCTTCTGCCAGCAGGTGGTCGGCTCAGTCACGTTCACTGCCAACCTGGTGCTGTGGCAGCAATCCGGATACTTCAGCGAGGCCGCGAGCTTAAAGCCGCTGCTGCACACGTGGTCACTCTCGCTCGAGGAGCAGTATTATCTGCTGCTCCCCTTGACGTTGGTGGTGCTCCCTCGGCGTTTCTGGCGTCTCGGACTGGGCTGTGCGCTGCTCGCAAGTCTTGCCCTTTGCCTTTGGCTACGGCTGCGCAGCAGCCCGAGCGCTGCATTTTATCTGCTGCCGACCCGTGCCTGGGAGCTGCTCCTCGGGTCGCTCGGCGCGGTCTGGGCGGGAGCGCGGCCGATGGCGCTCCCCCGCTGGCTATCGTGGCCTGCGGCGCTGACGTTGCTGGTGTTGCCGGCGGTTTCGCTCCCGGGCGATCGTCATCCCGGAGCGAGCGCCGTCATGGTGTGTGTCGCAACCCTGATCACGATACTTGCTCGGTTGCCGCTTCTGAATGGCAGCCGCCCGGCAACTTGGCTCGCCCGCGTTGGTGACATTTCCTACTCGGTGTACCTCGTTCACTGGCCCCTGTTTGCCCTCGCCAACAACGCCTACGCTGGAGCTGAGCCGCCGCTCGCCGTGCGGTTCGCCCTGCTACTCGCGTCCATTGGTCTCGGTCAGCTTCTCTATCGCCTGGTAGAAGCCCCGCTGCGCTACGCGAGCCTGCCCGTGTCGCTCAAGTCCGCCGGAGTCGTTCTCGTGCCATCCCTGGCGCTGTTGCTGATTCCGGTCGGGGCACAGGCGCTGACCACCACCGAAAAGGACTACGCCAGCGTCCGCCGCATCAATCAGGGCTTCGGGGCGGACTGCGAGTTCACCGATGCTTTCACCGAAAAGCCGGGCTGCCGCACGTCCGATCACCCCGAGTTGCTCATCTGGGGAGATTCATACGCAATGCATCTGGTCCCGGGAATAGCCCAGAACACCGATCGTGGTGTCATTCAGGCCACCAGTAGCGGCTGCGGGCCGTTTGTGGACCTCGCACCCCTCAGCCGCAAGGCTGTGCCTCGGCAGGCTCGAGACTGCCTGAGCTTCAATGCGTCGGTCCTCCGGTACCTGCGTACGCAGCCGGAGATCGAAATTGTCGTCCTTTCGAGCCCCTTTGAGCAATACGTGGGACCGGACGCTTTTGGCATTCAGGTAGAGGATGGGCGCCAGGTGGAGAAGCGGCTAAACGTCGCGATTGCTGTCAGGGCCATGCGTGCGACGGTTGCGCAGCTCAGGTCCCTCGGTAAGCGCGTCATTCTGATTTCGCCGCCACCTCGAGCGGCCTTCAACATCGGTCTGTGTCTGGAGCGACTGGACTCGAGGAAGCTCATTGTCGGGCCACACCTGGATTGTGCGCTGCCGCTACATGACTTCCGGGCTCAACAAGCTCCGGTGCGGCAGTTCCTGGAGCGCGTTCCTGAAGACGCGGACGTTCCGGTGATCCGCCTGGACGACTTCCTGTGTGAGGCAACGCGCTGCAGGACGATGATGGACGGTGTTTTCCTCTATCGCGACTCGGGCCACCTCTCTCACGAGGGTTCCGTTTACCTCGCAACCCGCGCGGAACTGGTCCCGCGCATTCGCGCCGAGGCCCGTTAGCATGCTCTGCAGCCTGGCTCCCCGCCTTGAAGTCGGCTTGGGTGCCGAGACCTGGTCCACGCCGTTGTGGGTCAGGGAGTGCGGAGCGCTGGTCGCCGCTACGCGCGAAGGACAACTCGGCGCATGGCGCGCAGATGGCACGCTGCTCTGGAAGCAACAGCTAGGCAATGTGCTGAGCGCATCGCCGAACCTGCTACGCCTGAATGACGGTGCTCACGTGATCATCGGCTCACATGACGGCTGGCTATCCGCCGTCGAGGTGGCGAACGGGCACTTCCGCTGGCGGAGAAACCTGGGCAGCATGATCCGCGCGAGCGCGGCAGTCACGGGTGGCCCTGGCTCGGCCGGCGCCCCGAGCGCGCGCTCGACGGCGTATGTCGCCAGCTACGGCGACTACCTCTGGCGCATCGATGGCGAAACGGGCGCGGTGGCGTGGAGGAAGTGGCTGCCCCGCCACGTTTGGGCGCGCGGGCGCGGGGTGGTTTCCTCACCCATCGTGGCGGATGTGGATGGGGATGGCCGGCTCGAGGTGGTGGTGGGCACGCGTTCGTGGCGTGTGTTCTGCGTCCAGGCGGACACGGGCGCGCTGCGATGGTGGCGGGGTTTCGACTATGGGGTGGATTCGACATGTACGGTGGCAGAGATTGATGGCACACCAGCCTTGATCCTCGGCACGGGTGAATCTCTGCACGGTCCAGGCGATCGCGCCATCGTCGCTCTGACGGGCAGCGATGGCTCCCTCTGCTGGCGTACGGAGCTGGGCGGCGGAGTCGACTCCTCGGCGGCATGCTTCACAACTCACGGACGCCCCCGGCTGGTGCAGACCACACTGGCGGACGCCTCCTGTCATTGCCTGGATCTGGCCACCGGCAAGGTGGAGTGGACCTTCCGAATGGGGCCGACTGCGGACTGCCGGCACACCCCAGACAATGTGTGCGTGCTCGCGGACAAGCGCGGCTACTTCACCGACTGGGCCCATTGCCGCAGCTATGCGACGCCCCTCGTACGCGACTTCGATGGGGATGGCGAGCTGGAGGTGCTCGTGTGCTCCATGAACGGCTACATCTACCTGCTGGATGCTGCGACAGGGCACGCCAAGGCGCAGCTGGACACGGGGGAGCCAGTGCGAGGCACGCCCCTGCTGGTTGACCTCGATGGGGACGGCCGCTGCGAGCTAGTCATCCCAAGCGGACGGAGGCTGCTCGTGCTGGAAACACAGGCGAGAGGCGCCGACTGGCCCGTCTTCAAGGGCGACCCCAGTCTCTCCGGTGCAGGTCCGCGCGCGGCCCAGCAGCGGCGGCCAGACGCCGCAGACCGGCGAGCGTCGCTCGCAGTGCATGGCCAGCTGCTCTTGCAGTGGACCGTGCGCGATTTAGCCTATTTTCTGCAAACGCGCGTGGACAAGCATCTGGTCCGGCGCATGGCGCGCCAGCGCATGAGCTACTGGTTCTGATGCAGCTGCGTTCTCTACCTGGCGCCGCTGAGCAAGTCGAACGCCTGCGCACCTGCTGGCGGCAGCCGGGAGGCATGCTCGCCACGATATATCGCGGACGCGAATGTCTGGACGCAACGCCACTGGTGGCCGATCTGGGCGACACGGCTCCCTTCCTGGCAGCGCTGGGACGACCGAACGAAGCGCTGGCTCTGGCGCGCGCCGCTTGCCCTCACCTGCGCCGCGGGCTCTTCCGCCGTGGCGAACGCGCGTATCTATTCGACAATCACGACCTGGTGCTGGGCTGGCTGGAGCTATTCGAGCACACGGGCGAGGCATGGCTGCTCGAGCGCAGCCGTGATGCGCTGGACAGTGTACGGCGCGAATGCGAGGTGTCGGGCAGGCTCGTGGACTGGGGCGACGGCAAGCGGCATGCGTGGCGAGCGTCGTCCTTCAACGCAGGCTTCATCGAGGTGGCCGTGGATCTGCATCGCGCCACGGGCGACGACACATACCTGACGTGGGCGCGGCGCTGGGCGAGACACATTCTGCAATCACGCTCCTTCCGCCGCCACGGCCTGTGGAGCCGCTTCGATACGCCGCGCGTGAAGCTGGTTGGTGCGGTACTGGGGCGGCTCTCGCGGCTCGGCTCCTGGCGCATGTTCAAGGACAACACCAACTGCGTGTGGGGCTTGCTCGCGCTCCACCTGAGGGCGCCAGAGCCAGAGCTAGCCGCGGCGATCGCGCGCTTCGTCCGTGTGGTGGGAGAGCTGTTCCAACGCCACGGACACGTACCCCAGCTAGCCGCCCGCGACCCAGTCTTTGACCTGTCTGCGAATGTCTTCGTCGTAGATCTTTTGGCAGATATTGCGCAGTTCACCGGCCAATCCGATGCGCTGGAGCTGGCCGTGCGCATTGCCGATAGTCTGGAGCAGCGCCGCTGGGGCAACGGTCTGCTGCCGCGCGGCTCCGGACAGGCTGGCGATCATCTCGACATCATGACCGACTACGGCATAGCCCTGTGCAAGCTCCACTCGCTGCGGGCCGGTGAGCACTGGCGCGATCAGGCAGTACTGGGCTGGCATGCCACCTGGAAGCAACATCAGTCGGAGCACGGCCTGGTGCTCTCCGTGGACGGCGCGGGCCACATCGTCGATGAACGTGTGTTCGTGAAGTATCAGTTCCTGGCGACCAAGGCCCTGCTGGTGGGCGATCACACCGATGTCTATGCAGAACCCCGACTCTGGCGGCTGCTCAGAGATCGCTGAACTGCCCGCTCGCCGCAGGCCCAGCCGAGCTGGCGTTCAAGCCGTATACTGATGGGCCAAATCCTTCCTCCTCGGAGGACGCTTCATCGACCATTTCTGAAGTATCGGCGCAATCGAAGATGAGTGCCAGCAGCGCACTCCACATGAACGGGAAACTGGTGTGTAGAAAGGCGTAGTTGTCGGAGGCGATGATCACCACTGCAGCGCCAAGGCCGCCCAGCGCCGCTGCCCGCACGTTGCTGTCCAACGAGAGTGCGGTCTTGAAGCCGCTAGCCAGCAGAGTCACCACGGCAATCAACGCCGCACTGCCCAGATGGAACAAATATAGAGCGAAGCCATTGGAGACAAAACCGTCCATCGATGGCCCATCTTCTCCTCCTCGAGTGATGTGGCTAATCCCTAGGCCCACACCACCGACGAGGATTGAAGGCTCCTCACTGACGCGCTCCAGCAACTCTAGCGGACGATCCACGAGCCGAGAGCTCAGATTGTGGTCCTCCTCGATCCCGCCACGGCTGAGCCGCTCCGCCCAGAACTCCCTTGCGCCTAGAACTGTGACGATACCGATCATGATCAGCGGCAGAATACTGCCGCGTCCAGGGCGGCGCAGCATGACGGGCAATAGCAGCACGCCCCAGGCTAGCAGCCCATGACGGCTGATGGTGAGCAGCATTGCAGCTGCCGCACCGAGGAGGGCCGCACGCCCCAGCCAACCCAGACCTTCGCGGTTCATGCGGAAGAATAGCAACACCCCAGCCATGGTCGTGGCGCCCGCAAAGCTAGTCGAAACGCCATACATCCCGTGCACACGGATGCGCTCGCTGAAGAGCAATGCTCGCTCGCGATAGGCGAAGCTACCGCTGCCGCGGGAACGATGGCCGTAGAGGAACGTCTCGAATTGCAGAGCCACATCCCGCCACTGCGATTGGATGACTGCGACGAGCGCCATCCAGAGCCCCGCCGCGACCACGCCACGCCAGAACCAGCGCATCGCATCCGGGTCTCGAGCCACACGCGGTAGAATCATCAACGGAAGAAACGCCACGCTATAACGCAGTACAGCGTACCCGGGCTCCAGGATGGCTTGATACCTCGCCAGCGATGTGATGATGCCCACGCAATGGACCACAAACAGCACCGCGTACCAGCGCCCCAGATGGCGGCTCACGTCATTGCCCGGCCAGCGCATACACGCCAATGCGGTAACGATGGCCGAAACGTCGCACCAGTATACGGAAACCGGGCCGAAGCGGCTGCGCAGCGTGGGCATTCCGATCCACAGAAACACCCAGATGCCGAGCAGAACGCGCGCGTCCCAGAGCGCGATCACGAGCAGCGTGACCACAAACGGGATGACGAGTAGGCCTTGGTCCATCTCTCGTTAACCCGTGTGGCCCACGGCGGCCCAGGCTTGCCGATGCCGCTGGACGTCGCTCGCGTCGGCGGCTCGCTGCCGGCGGCGGTAGAGCAGCCCGCGGGCGCCGCAGGCCGCCGCCGCCGTATACACCAGGGCCTTCCCCGTCACTTCCGCGACCTTGAGCACGGCTCGTGCCGGGCGCTGGGGTGCGATCTGCCAGTACGTATGGACCCGAGTGCGAGTGCTGCCCCAGTACTTGGCCACCGATTGACTCTGCTCCTCACGGTAGCAGTAGAGTGCCTCGCCCAGGTTTGCAAACGGATGCATCCGAAACGCTCGGCGCATGAACACCAGATCCTCCGACACTCGCTGGGCTTCCGGGTACGACAGCCCCTCCATCAGCGCGCGCCGGATCATCAAGGTTGGGTGCAGCACGGGTGGCGCTTCCACATCGCCAAGCAGCCGCGGCTCGCAAGAGCGGTCGCACCTGATGCCGATGAGCCGCTCGCCGCTGTCAGCGACGGCTGCCGCCGTGCCCACGGCGATCACCTGCGGATGTTGCCGCAGGAACTCCCATTGAGTTGCCAGGCGCTCAGGGTAGGACCAGTCATCCGCGTCTTGCCACGCCACGAACTCGCCCCGGGCGCGAGCCAGTCCCGTGCAGCGAGCTGCTCCACGACCGCGGTTGCGCTCGTGACGCAGATGCACGATACGGGGATCGTTCACTCCCAGGCTGCTGACAAGGGGCTCAGACGAGCCGTCATCCACGATGATGCACTCCCAGTCACTCCAGGATTGTGCCAGGATGGAGGCCACGGCCACGCGCAAATCGCGAGCGCAGTTGTAAGCGGGAATGATGACTGAGATCATGCCCTCACCGCCAGCTCACGATACACCTGGCAGGTCGCCTCTCTCGCCTTCCGCCAGGTGAAGCCGCCTGCCCGCTCACGCCCTTTGGCA
>JAICQL010000119.1 GCA_025937895.1 Polyangiaceae bacterium
ATTTGAGTGAGGGGGGGGCGGGGGGCGGGTAATTAGTTTAGCCCCCCTGCACCCGCATTCGGCAGGGGCAAGGGCAAGGGCAGGGCTTTTGGGGAGAGCTTGGGCCAGGGGGAGAGCGTGGGTGTGGGGCCGCACCACTGCCAAACGCTTGCGCCAGTTCCTGGGCGTGCACCGGCTGAGCTGAGCGAAGAGCCATGCGACGGCTGTCGACGTCGAAGCGTCGATGGGGCGCTCGCGCAAAGGGTCACTCACACGGAGTCCATGATGACGCTCAAGCTCTACGCCGTTCGATCCGGAACCTCGAGGAAGGCAACCGGGAGCTGCTGGAGTACATCCAGGAGGTGATCTGCGCGCGCCGGCACCCGACGCAGCCGGCGCGCACGGTGGCGGAGGTGTGGAGGAAGAGCGGACGAAACTCTTGCCGCTGCCTGCGTGCTTTCCCTCGGCGGACCTGATCACGCCGGTATCAGTGGACAAGGCCGCGAGCGTACGCTTGCGACGAACTGCTACTCGGTCCCGGCGCGCTACGCGGGCCGTACGCTGACGCCGGTGGCGGACGACAGCACGGTGCGGTGCTGGATGGCACCACGGAGGTCGCACGCCACGCGCGCTCGCTGGGCGCCGAGACCAGCGCATCGAAGACCTGGCGCACCGACAGGAGCTCGCCGCACAGCGCCACGCCGCGAACGCGGCTCCTGCGCGCCATCACCTGCTGGTCGAGGTACCCGAGCTCGGCGTCCTCTTCAAGCGCCCTGGCCATCACACGCGTGGCTCGTGCAGCTCGAGCTCGAGCACCTTCCCGTACTGGAGGAAGTCATGGTCCGTCGTATAGACGGCAAGTGCCCGGCGGAGCGCCGCGGAACAGATCAGGAAGTCTGTGTTCGACCCCTGGATCCCGCGTTCGCGGCAGCGATTGAATGCCTCCGCTGCGTCCTCATAGTCGGCCAATTCGAGCGTGAGGTCCGAGAACGCTCGCAGATGATCGCGTAACAGATCGTACTGCGACTTCACCTTGATGCCGGACAGGAGTTCCTGCCGAATGGGCCCCATCATCACTACCCGACCCTCTCGGATCAACTCGGCAAGCTCCCGAGAGGCCGTGTCCTCTACGCGCTTGGCCCGCCGCAGCGATAGCGACCACACCGACGTGTCGACCAGAACGTTCATGACCGACGCCGCTGTTTCTTGTAGTCATACGCCGGATCAAACTCGATCGTTCCGAACAGGTCGGTGATCTTCGCTTGTCGGCGGCGCTGAATGTACTCTTTGAGCGCCTCGTTGACAGTGTCCTTCTTCGTCCGGTGGCCACCGACCTTCTGGGCCTCGGTGAGCAACTCGTCGTCGATCGCCAGATTGGTTGGCATGTGTAGTAGTTTACACATGGCAATGTGTGGTAGCAAGCTTCGGGCAGCGAACTGGCTGCGTCTTGGGGTATCGGAAGCCGTCGAAAGGGGGTGGTGCTCGCAGGTTTGGCGTCTTTCCGACAGGCGGATCCGCTCCAGAAGCAGTGTGCTCGTCGGCGCTGGTGCACCTCTGCGCCCGCGGCCTCTCGAGCGCACTAAGAGCTGGCGGAGCGCTGCGCCAGTAGCTCGCGCTGCGCCAGTAGCTCGCGCTGCGCCAGTAGCTCGCGTTGCACCTCGCGCAAGTGCGCGTCGATCTGTCGCCACAGCTCCGCGGATAGCTCACCGCGCTCGAGCTGCTCTTCTCCGCGCTGAATTGACGCGACAGCCCGCCGCGCGCCGATCAGCGCACAAATGCCGGCCAGATCATGCAGCGCACGGCCGAGCTCGCGGTCGCTTGCCGCATAGGCCGCTGCGGCGGTTTGTCGCAGGCCGGGCAGCTCGGCGAGGGCGCGCTCGCACATGCGGTCGAGCAGGGTCTGGGTGGGGCCGATCGGGATGGCGCGTAGCTCCGTCCAGCGCTCGGCGTCGAAGATCGGTGTCTGGAGAGCGTCGGGGTGGTCAGGAGGGTCAGCGCGGTGCAGGCGCGCGCGCTGGTGGGTGCTGCTGAGTATGCTCTGGAGCTCGCGGAGTCCGAGGGGTTTGCGAGCGAAGTCGTCGAAGCCGGCCTCCCTGAGCCGCACGGCGTCGCTGGCCAGGGCGTTGGCGGTGAGCGCGACGAGCACGGCGGGATCGCCGAGGCGTGCGCGCAGCTGGCGCGCGGCGGACCAGCCGTCGACGTCGGGCATCTGGATGTCGATGAAGACGAGGTCGTAGGGCTCGGCGCTGGCGAGCGCGATACCTTCGCCGGCAGACGCGGCGAGCACGGGAGCGTAACCCAGGGCCTGCAGCGCGGCCTGCATGAACTCGCGGGCGGAGGCGACGTCGTCGATCACGAGGATGTGCAGGGGGTGCTCGCCGGCAAAAGCGGTGCTGACGGCGGCCGCCGGAGGGGCGGAGCCGCGCCAGGCCCGCGCGGCACCGGAGCCGAGCACGACCTCGGGGATCACTGCGCGCAGGCGGGCGCCGCCCTGGGGGCTGCGTCCGGGCTCGATGCGGCCGCTCATGCGCTCGCAGAGCTGGCGGCAAATGGCCAGGCCGAGGCCCACGCCGCCGCGCAGGCCTGGCGATGGCCCCTGGCGAAAGGGCTCGAACAGGGAGCCGTCGCCGGGCAGACCTGGGCCGCTGTCATCGACGATGAGCTGGTATTCACCCGCGCCCGGGCCGCTCTGCAGGCACACTCGCACGCCACCGCGGTCCGTGAACTTGATGGCGTTGCTCACCAGGTTGGCGGCGATCTGTGAGATCCGCACGGGATCGCCCTGGCAGCTCTCGGGCGCTGCGGTGGCGTCGACCTCCAAGGTGAGCCCCTTGTCTCGCGCGCTCGGCTCCAGCCCGCGTACGACGCCCTCCACGACCTGGCGCGGCGAATAGGGCTCGAAGCCGAGGGGCAGGACGCCTGCCTGCAGCGAGGAAAAATCGAGCAGATCGCCCACCAGCCGCGAGAGCAGCTGCGTCTGGGCTAGCAACGTCTCCACGTAGCCGCCCAGGGGCTTGGCCAGCGCCGCGGCAGCCAGCAGCTGGGCGTAGCCCACGATGGACTGCAGCGGGGTGCGCAGCTCGTGCGAAACGTTGGCGAGGAACTCGCTCTTGGCGCGGTTGGCGGACTCCGCTTGCTGCATCGCCTCGACCAGACGCGCCTCGATCTGCTTCTGCTCGTGGATGTCCCGCACGCTGCTGCGGTAACCCAGCCAGACGCCGCGGGCGCTCTGGATGGGCTGCCAGGAGATGGCTCCCCAGCGCAAGCTGCCGTCCTTGCGCAAGACGCGAAACTCGTAGTGGTTGCCCGACTCGCGCGCCAGCGCCCGCGCGAGCACCGCCGCCAGGCCAGAGCGATCATCGGGATGGACGATGTCGAGCGGGTAGCTGCTCATGGCCAGGCACTCGTCGGCACTGTACCCGGTGATGCGCTCGACGGCGGGGTTGATCCAGAGCACCTCGCCGCCCGTCCCGATCCACGTCTCCCAGTCGTAAGTGAAGTCCGCGACGGCGCGGAAGCGCTCCTCACCCAGCCGCAGCGCCGCCTCCAGCTCCTGCTCGTTGCCGCGCGTCATATCTTGGGCTCGATCAAGCCGTGCGCGATGGCGTAGCGGGTCACGCTCGCCACGTCGTGCAGCTGCAGCTTCTCGCGGATCTGCAGGCGATGGTTGGCCACCGTCTTGGGGCTGATCTGCAGCTCCTCCGCGATCTCCTTCGAGCTCAGGCCGCGCGCCACCAGCGCCACGATCTGGCGCTGGCGGCTGCTGAGCCCTGCCTCCTCGGGCGGCGATTGGACGTTCTGCGCCAGGATGGCGCTGGTGACCGAGCAAAAATAGGTGCCCTGCTCGGCCACGCGCCGGATGCCCTCCCGCAGCTCGCGCAAGGGCGTGCCCTTGGTGACAAAGCCCTTGGCGCCCAGGCGGATGGCTTGCTGCACCAGCGCGGGGCGCTCGTAGGCGGTGACCATCAACACCGGCAGCCCGCGCCGCAGCTCCTGCAGGCGCGCGAGCACGTCCAGTCCGTTCATGTCGGGCAAGACCGCGTCCAGGATGACCAGCCCTGGGAGCAGCCTGGGGTACGCCGCCACGGCGTCCTGGCCGCGGCTGAACTGGCCCACCACGGCATAGCCGCCCACCGCTCTGTCGCTGGCCAGGACCTCTGCCAGCAGCTCGCGGAAGATCGTCTGATCTTCGACGATCATCACGTCCACGCTGGGGCTCATCTCAGAGTTACTAGTAGGCATCTCGACCCGTGCCCAGTAGGCATTAGTACCCATGGCTGCCCGCCCCTGGAGACCTCACCGTGACCTTGGAGGCCGGATCGTTCCTGGCCCGAAAGGTGAGCTCTTCGAATGCATTCGTTCACACGTCGTCCCGGGGTCATTGGATCTGCTCTCCTGCTGGGCGGGCTACTGTTAGCCGCTCCTGAGGTGAGCTGGGCAAAGGAGCGGTGCACCACCAAGCCCGCGGTGTGTGCCCGGATGAAGGCGGAGCGCGCCCAGCAGGGCAGGGCGCCGTCCGGCACGCTGCCGCTGGCGGCGCCGCACACGCCGGCGCAGGCCCAGCCCGTGGCGCTGAACACGGCCACCAACTGTAACCTGAAGCCGGGGGTGTGCGCCCGGCTACGCAACCAGGCAGCCGCGCGAGGCAATCCGCCGGCGCCGGTGCTGGCGTACGCCGGGACGAGCGAGCGCTGCACCACCAAGCCCATGGTATGTGCGCGGCTGAAGAGCGGCCCCGGGCAGCGTCCGATCACGATGGCGAGCGAGCCCGGGCCGTCCGCGCTCGAATGAAGGGTTGATGGAGGGGGTCGAGCGATGCGCCCGGGTTGACCCCGTGGCCCTCGACCCCCTGCGCCTGCCGCTGGCCCCCGCGCAGGCGCAGGCCTTCACAGATACTGCTTGGCTGCAAGTATCTCTGAAGGCATTTTTTTGTCGGTCGCTGATTCAGTCAGCGCGGTTCGTCTGCCTTCGTTTCCACATCGCGGCGAGGTGAACCGTCCTGCCTTCGGCAGGATACATAGCGGCAACATTCAGCAGCGAGAGTCAGCGCGGCTCCAGAGGTACGACAACCTCGGAGTCTGTTCACCTGTCTCTTACATACGAAGGTGCTGACCATGCTGCCTGCCCATCCCCGGCTCATTTCTTCCTCGGCGTTATTGACGCTGCTCTTGTCTTCCCTGGCTCAGGCGCAAGACGCACCCCCACCGGCTGAGGCGGCCCCGCCCGGCGAGGCCCCCGCCGAGAGCGCCGCTCCGGCCGAGCCAGCCCCGGCCGCCGCCGCCGCTGCGGAGCCGGCCCCAGCCCCTGCCGCACCCGAGCCGGCTGCCGCCGAGCCTGCGGCAGCGCCGGCCGAAGCGGAGTCCGAGGGCCCGAGCGTCAAGCTCTCGATGTTTGCAGACACGTACGTGTCCTACAACTCGTCCCAGGCCGGGACCGCCCTGCCGTATCACCGCGCGTTCGACAACAACACGCCGTACGACCCCAACGCTGGGTTCCCGTCGGTGCCCGATCCTGCCGGCGGCGATCCGGTGCCCCAGGGCTTCGGGGCACGCAACGGCTTCGGCCTGTCGGTGGTCGGCCTGGACGCGAGCTTCGACACGGGCGTGGTGGGCGCCACCGCCTTCCTGCGCTTTGGCCCCTCGGTGCCCATCTATTACCTCAACGACTTCGGCGGGGCTGGCCTCGATAGCCTGCTGGGCGGCTACGCCACCTTGAAGCCAGTGCCGGAGCTGGTGATCGACGCCGGCTACTTCGGCACCATCTATGGCGCCGAGGTGATGGAGAACTACGTCAACTTCAACTACACGCGCGGCGCGCTCTACTACGCCATGCAGCCCTTCTATCACTTCGGGGTCAGGGCGGCGTACACGCTGAACGACACGGTGACCTTGCGGGCCATGGTGGTCAACGGCGCCAACGACATCGTCGACGAGAATGAGTCTCCGGCTGTCGGTCTGCAGCTGGCGCTCAACGATCTGGGTGGCGTGCTCGATCTGGCCGTGGGCGCCTTCTACGAGACGGGAGACGACTCCAAGTGGGGCATCGAGACCTTCTTCGACGCCGTGGCGACGCTCACCCTGGGCGATCTGACGGTCCTTGCCAACTTCGATTACAACATCAACCGAGCGGCCACGAGCGCGGAGGAAGACCTCAGCTACTGGGGCGTGATGGGTACGGCCGCCTACTCCATCCTGCCGCAGCTCGGGCTGGCCGTGCGCGGCGAGTACCTGTCCGATCCAGACAACGCGCTCTGGAGAGGCTTCGGCACCGCCGCGGTCGCGCCGGACTTCAACCTGATCACGGTGACGGGCACCATCGACTACAAGCCCTTCGATCACGTGATCCTGCGCCCGGAGTTCCGCTTCGAGACGGCGGCGGACGAGGTCTTTGCCGATAGCGACGGCGCACCGACGGACAGCTGGTACACGGCCGTGCTGGGCCTGGTCGTCACCACCAACTGAGCCCGTCCGGCACGGAGCGAGAGGGGGGGCGCTCCGCACGGCGCAGCGCGTCGCCGGTATCGGCACCCTGCCCGCACCGAGTCCTCGCGCCAGCGAGAGCACGCTCGGATGATTCGCCGCTACCGTTAACCGAGCCGCAACCGATCAGGGCGATCAGCGAATGCGCGCTGGTCGAGAGCAGGCTCAGAACGGAACCGCCCGCGGCCCACACCGTCGCCCGCGGCCCACCATCGCGGTGCTGTTCGACCACATGGATCTCTTCGGCGGGGGCTGCGAGGTGGGGCTGCGCGAGGCGCTGGAGGAGGTGGGGCGCGAGCTCGATCTGGACCTGCTGCTGATCTACGGGCGTGCGCTCGCGCACCCCGATCCGGGCGAGGCCACCCACAATGCCATCTATGACCTGGTCCATCCCGAGCACGTCGATGGGCTAGTCACGCTCTCGCCCGCGCTCTCCACGTACGCGGGGGCGGCGGGCCTCGAGCGGCTGTTCGAGCGCTGCAACATCGCCGCGCGATGCAGCGCGGGAGTGGCGCTGCCCGGCACGCCCAGCGTGGTCATCGATCACGACGCGGGTATGACCGAGCTGTTGCACCACCTGATCCGCCATCACGGCATGCGCCGGCTGGCCTTCATCGGCGGCATCCCGGGCAACCCCGACGGCGAGGCCCGCTTCGCTGCCTATCGCGCGGCGCTGGCGGACGCTGGCCTGCGCTACGACGAAGCGCTGGTCCGGCACGGCAAGTTCGTGCGCCGCTCGGGCGAGGAGGCAATGAGCGATCTGCTGGCGCGGCACGAGCCTCCGGACGTGGTGGTGGCGGCCAACGACAGCATGGCGCTGGGCGCGATCTCGGCGCTGCTGCGGCGCGGTCTGAGCGTGCCGCAGGACGTGGCGGTGACGGGCTTCGACGATCTGTCGATGGCGCGGCTCAACGATCCGCCACTCACCACCGTGGCCCAGCCGCTCAAGCCGATGATCGAGCGCGCGGTGCGCAGCGTGGTGGCGCAGCTACGCGGCCAGGCGGTGGAGCCGCTGGTGACCTTGCCGGCGCGGCTGATCGTGCGCGAGTCCTGCGGCTGCGGGCTGGAGCGCCACCTGAGCCCGCCGAGCTCGCGGCCAGCCTCGGTCACGCCGGCGGCGTTCATGCGCCAGTGCCGCGAGCAGCTGTTGCAGCGCATCGAGCAGCACGCCCCACAGCGCCCGAGCGGCGCACGCCTGGACGCCGCGCGCCTGTACGAGGGCCTGTACCAGTACGTGGCCAACCCGGGGCACAACCTGCCGGCGATGGCACGCCAGCTGCTGCGCGACATCGGCGACGACAACGAGCGGCGCCAGGCGTTGCTGATCAGCGTGGGCCTGTTGCGCGACGCGCTGCGGCCCATCTTGACCCCGGCGCTGGAGGACCAGTTTCACGAGCTGCGCGCGCAGATCGGCCTGTGCGACACCCGCATCCAGGTGCAGCAGCGGCTGGAGATCGACCAGGCGTACGCGCTCCTGATGCAGAAGGGCGAATACTTCTCCAACGCGCTCGACTTCGACAGCCTGCGCGCGGGGCTGGAGCGCGCGCTGCCGGATCTGGGCATGTACGGCGCCAGCATTGCAGTCTTTCTGCCGGACGATCGCAGCCGCCTGCAGCCGGTGGTGCGCCTGATCGACGGCAAGCCCAGCCCGCTGCCGTTCCGCTCCTTCCCCGCGCAGGAGCTGTTCGCGCGCGAGCTCTCGGGCGGCCCCGGCCGCCATACGCGCCTGGTCTTTCCCCTGGTGCTGAACGCCCGCTGCCTGGGGGTGGCCGTGTTCGAATACGTGCCGGGCAGCAACGGCTACGTGATCATCCGCGACCGGGTCAGCGTGGCCATCGGCAGCGTGGAGATGCACCAGCAGATCGTGCAGCAGACGATGTTGCACCAGCGCAAGATCCAGGAGCAGCAGCGGCTGGCGAACGAGGAGCGCATCCGCGGGCTGAACGTGCTGGCGGGTGGCGTGGCGCACGATCTGAACAACGCGCTGGGCCCGATGGTGGCCCTGCCCGACGTGCTCCTGAACGAGCTGACAGGCTTGCTGGAGGGCGGCTGTGCGCGCGAGCCGGAGCGCGCCGCGCGAGCGCGGGCGCTGCGCACCGATCTGGAGAGCATCAAGACCTCGGCGCTGCGCGCCAGCCAGACCATCAAGGATCTGCTGACGATGAGCCGGCAGCACCGGGTCACGCGCGAGCCGCTGGAGCTCAATCACAGCCTGCGCCGCTTCCTGGCGGAGCTGGTCCAGCAAGCCACCTGGCCTCGCGAGCAATTCCGGGTGGAGACGGAGTGGCATGGCGCGCCGCTGTGGCTGCTGGGCTCGGAGACGCACCTGCAGCGCGCGCTCAGCAACCTGGTCTTCAACGCGCTCGACGCGAGCGAGGGCCGCGGCAGGGTGCTGATCCGCACCGGCCAGCGCCACGTGGAGGCCGAAGAGGCAGCGCGGGAAGGCGTGCGCGAGGGTTTGTTCGCCACCCTGGAGGTGGCGGACGAAGGCCACGGCATCGCCGAGGCCGACCTGCCGCGCATCTTCGAGCCCTTCTTCAGCAGCAAGCGCATGAACGGGCGCAGCGGCAGCGGCCTGGGCCTGGCCATCGTGCAGGGCGTGACCGAGGGCCACGGCGGCTTCATCCAGCTGCGCAGCGCGCCCGGACGTGGCAGCTGTTTCACTCTGCATTTCCCGCTGGAAGCGGCGCCGGCGCAGAGCGAGCTCAGCGCCTCGCCGCTCAGCGTGCGCCGCAGCGGCCGCATCCTGGTGGTGGATGACGATCCGGTCCAGCTGCGCACCGCCACCAGGGTCCTGCGCCACTTCGGCTACACCGTGGACGCCGAGAGCAGCGGCCTCGGCGCGCGCGCCCGCTTCGCGCTGGAGGAGAGCGGCCCCAGTGCCCCGCAGCGCAGCCCGTACGATCTGCTCATCCTCGACATGCAGCTGAACGAGGCGGAGGACGGCGTGCAGCTGTTCCGGCACATCCTGGCGCGCTTCCCCGAGCAGCGCGCCATCCTCTCCAGCGGCCACGCCGTGCCCGAGGCGGGCGTGCCCAGCGCGCCCGCGGGGCTGGGCTGGCTGCCCAAGCCCTACACCGCCGAGTCTCTCGCCAGCGCCGTGAGCGCCGCGCTCGACGGCCAGACCGGGCGCTGCTTCGGCCTGGGCGGACGCATCAGCCCCGAAGAAGCCTGAGCCCGCGCCTTGCTCGCGAGGCTGGCAGCGCGGAGACTGGACGGCGCATGCTGCCCGCCCCCGTACAGCCCCAGGCCCTCTTCCCCCACCACGCCGAAACGCTGCAGCGCGTCCGCGACCACTTCTTGGCGCAGCCCGAGGTGAGCGCCGTGTTGCTCGGCGGCTCCATCGCGCACGGCTTTGCCAGCGCCGAGTCCGACGTGGACATCATGATCGTGGTGCCCGACGAGCAATTCCAGGAGCGGCTGCGCCGCACCGACACCTGCTTCTTCAGCCGCGAGCTGTGCAGCTACGAGGGCGGCTACGTCGACGGCAAGTACATCTCGGAGGCCTTCCTCGATCAGGTTGCCGAGCGCGGCAGCGAGCCCGCGCGCTTCGCCTTTCAGGACGCCCAGCTCGTCTTCAGTCACAGCCCCACTCTGCCCGCCCGGGTCGCGGCCGCGGCTCGCTACCCGAGCGAGGCGCAGGCCGAGCGCATTCGCCGCTTTCAGACGCAGGTGAGCGCCTGGCACTGGTACTCGGGTGAAGCGCGCAAGCGCAACGACCTGCCCCTGTTGCGCACCGCCATCTCCAAGCTCACCCTGTTCGGCGGCCGTTTCATCCTGGCGCACAACCAGCTGCTCTACCCCTATCACAAGTGGTTCTTGCGCCAGCTCGCGCGCGCGCCTCGGCAGCCGCCCGAGCTGTTGCCCCTGATCCAGGAGCTGGCGCGCGACCCGGAGCTCGACACGGTCAACCGCTTCGTCGATCTGCTGCACGCCATCGGCAGCTGGCCCACCGGCTCCTGGGGCCCGCAGTTCATGCTCGACAATGAGCTCACCTGGTTGCACGGCGCCGCGCCGGTGGATGATCTGTGACGGGACAAGGCTCGAGCCGCCTTCACGGCGCCCCGCCGCGCAAGCCAGCTACGCGGCATCAGCCCGAGCTTGGAGAGCGCCCCTCTGCCGCGGCTTCGGCAAAGCTGGCCAGCAGCCGGCCCCTGTCCTTCAACGCCGGCGGCAGAGCACGTAGGAAAACGACTGCACGGCGCCCAATGGAGAGGTGTGGTGCTCCCGCGCTTCGGCCAGCTTCACGAAAGCGGGGCCGAGCGCGCCGGCGAGCGCCTCCGGAGAGTAGCGGGCCACGGGTAAGCCGCTACAGCGTTCGGGGCCGTCGGGAGCAAACGTGCTGAGCACGACGAACTTGCCGGGACGTACGCAGCGCTCGACCTGCTCGACGTAGGCGCTGCGCTGGGCGTCGCTGGTCAGGAAGTGGAACACGGCGCGATCGTGCCAGAGGTCTACGCTGACGCTGGCGAGGAGCTCCGTCGTGGCATCGCCGGCGAGCCAGCGGACGCCCTTTGCGCGCGCCCCCAGACGCTCCTGCGACTGGACGAGCGCGGAAGCAGCCAGGTCAATCACCGTGAGGTCAGTGAAGCCTTGCACCAGAAGATCGTCGACCAAGGTCGAAGCGCCGCCGCCGACGTCCACGATGGCGGCCGTGGTGGGCAGCTCAGCCTCGGATATCAGCAGAAGCGACTGCTTCAGGTGCGGCTGATACCAGCTCACTTCCGCGCTGCCCTTGCGCCGATAAACGCTTTCCCAATGTGACTTGTCGCTCATAGGCTCTTTCTCTCTTCGCTGGCCTGACGGCTCTGCAGCCGCGAACCAACGGCATAGCACCCGGAACGAGGGCACACCGCTCGCGGGCGGAGCTGGCACCGGGAATGTGCCTCGCGGTACCTGGCGTTCTTGACTGACCTGGTCCGTCCGCTATCGTTCGCGGGTGTCCCAGGACGAGGCTCGCAAACGCGTGCCGTGGAGCCGGGCGAGCCTCATCGTGGTGGGCACGGCCTGCCTCGTCGAGTTCGTCGTCCACCTCGTGCTGGTGAAGGAATACGGCTATCACGGCGACGAGCTCTATTTTCTCGACTGCGGCCGGCGCCTGGCGTTCGGGTATGTCGATCACGCGCCCCTCGTGCCCTGGCTGGCTCGTCTCAGCGAGGCCATGGGCGGTGGCCTGGTCGCATTGCGCTTGCCGGCCATCCTTGCCGGAGCGGGCACGCTGCTGCTTTCGGCGCTGCTGGTGCGCGAGTGGGGCGGGGGCTGGCGCGCGCAGCTGCTGGCGCTCGGCTCGCTGCTGGTGGCGCCCGCGCAGCTCCGCATCCGCGCCATGCTGAACATCCCGGTGTTCGAGGTGCTCTGGTGCACCGCCACGGCATACCTGGTCGTGCGCGCTCTCTCTCGCCGCGAGCGCTGGACCTGGCTGGCTGCAGGTGGAGCGCTCGGCTTGGCCTTGCTGGCGAAACACAGCGCGCTGTTGTGGGCGGCGGCGCTGGCGATCGGTCTGCTCGTGACGTATGGCCGCTCGCTGTTCGCGAGCCGCTGGCCCTGGCTCGGCGCCAGCCTGGCCTCCGCCCTGCTCGTGCCCAACCTGGCGTGGCAAGCTCAGCATGGCTTTCCGACGCTCGAGTTCCTGGGTGCGCTGCGCGCTCAAGTGGTGGAGCAGCAGGGCCGCGCGCTGTTCGCCGCCGGGCAGCTGCTGTATTTTCACCCGCTGACGGTGCCCATCTGGGTCGCAGGAGTGGTGAGCGGCTTGCGCCAGCAAAAGCCCGAGGTGCGCCCGTTCGCGCTGCTCTTCGTCCTGCTCTTTGCGTTCTTTCTGCTCGCAGGCGGCAAGCCGTATTACCTCGCCAGCGCGTATCCGCCAGTGCTCGCCGCCGGCGGCGTCGTGCTCGAGCGCTGGCTCGAGCAACGGCCCTTCGAGCGCCGAGCGTTCGTCACGGCGATGCTCTCCACGGGGGCGGTCTTCGGCGTGGTGAGCCTCCCGCTGCTGCCGCTGCAGACGGTGGACGGCATTCTCCGGGCGGCCCTGGGCTGGGTGGTCCCTCCCATCGCGTTGACCCATGACCTGCACGGCATGTTCGGCTGGCGTGAGCACGCTGCAACGATCGACTCGGTGTACCAGGCTTTGCCGGAGGCGAAGCGGCGCCAAGCCGGCGTGCTTACCGGCAGCTATTCACAAGCCGGCGCGATCAATCAGTTTCGCAGCCCCGGCACGCCGCCGGCCGTCAGCGGTCACATGACGTATTACCTCTGGGGGCCCGACCCGAGCCGGGGTGCCGTCCTGATCGCTTACGGTGTCCCGCTCGAGCTCCTCGAGCGCCACTATCAGGTGTGCCGCGAACACACCCGGATCGAGGTACCGCTCGCGCGCCCGATGGATACGGGGTTGCCCGTGTACGTTTGCGAGCAGCCCCGCGGCGCCATGGCCACGTGGTGGCACGAGCTGCGGCGCTTCGGTCACAAACTGCCGATAGGGCCCAGCGGCTCGGAGAGCTACCGCCCCGAAAGCTCTCGAACGGACGATCCCGCCTACCCGTTCGGCTTCACGGCGCCGCACCGGACGGCGTCCACTCGATGGGCGCCCCCTGACGCGGCTGCAGGGCATTGAACTGGCCCTTCTCCACGGTGATCCAGCAGCGCGGGCCGTCTGGCTCCGTGTGCAACAGCAGGCGTGCGCCGCGCTCGCTGGCGTCGAGCAGCTCCACCTCCACTCCGAGGAGAGCCTGGCGGGAGGGCACGGGAATGGGAGTGTCGCGATAGATGCGAGCCCACGGCAGCGCGAGGAAGTCGCCCTCGACATCGAGCTGGAAGCTGCCGGCCGCGGTCTGGCTCAGGCGATGCTTGCCCGGGGCCATCGAGATCAGGTGGAACACCCGGGGGCGCTCGGCCTCGGGCAGCTTCAAGAACAGGCCGTTGAGGTATGCGGCGTTGGAGTCCGGGACGCCCACGGCCAGCCCGGTGCCACCCCGGCACTGCTCGGCCACGGCCCGCGCCTGCGCGGGCAAGCTGACGGCCACGCGCGCCAGATCGCGCGGCACGAGCACGCGAAACATTGGGTTGAGGCCGACGCCGAACAGCGCCACCCAGGCGCCGAGCAGCACGCCGCGTGCCCGGCGTCCCTCCGCCCAGAGCCGCGCGGCGCGGCGCGCCGCGAGCGCGAACAACGCTGCCGCGAACAGCGCCGGCAAGAGCAGCAGGCGCCCGCCCGGGATGGCGGAGGTCATCGCCACCAGCGAGAGCAGCGCGCCGAGCAACAGCGCGAGCAGGCGCCGCGCCGCGGAGGGCTCGAGCTCGCCCAGCACGCCGCGCAGCACCAGCGCTGCCAGCAGCAGCCCGATCACCCCCATCGCCACCTGCACCGGCTCGGCCCCGTACAGCCACAGATCGGGCGGGAAGCTCGCCAGCAGGCCGCCATTGAGCACCAGCCAGCGCGGCACCAGCGCACGGAAGAAGCCGGCGCTGCCAGGCTGCAGGTAGGCGCTGGAATGATGAGCGCCGTAGCCCAGGGTGAAATACAGCAACGCGACCAGCAGGGTGAGCGCCAGGTGCGGCGCGAGCCACGCCAGCGCGCGGCGCGGCCCGTGCTCCGCCCAGAGCAGCACGCCGGCGATGGGCAGCAGCACCACCGCGCTCTCCCCACCGGCAAATGCCAGCACCAGCCACCCCAGCGACCAGAGCTGCAGACGGCGGCCCTCGCCGCGCGCCGCGCCGATGAGACACTCGAGGCTGAGCAGCGCAAACAGTGTGCTCACGTACGAGTGCAGCGCCGCCGCGAAGGCCAGCGGCAACACGTGTACGGCTGACAGCGCGTACAGCAAGGTGGCCCAGCGCGCCACCGCCGGCTCGAACAGCAGGCGCAACACGCGCCAGCCCGCGAACGACACGGCTGCAAACCAGAGCAGCGCATGCAGGTGCGAGAGCAGCCCGCCGCCGTCGAGCAGCAGGTGATTCATTGCCACGAGGAGGCTGGAGAGCGGACGCAGGAACGCGATCGTCAGCCCGTCATCGCTCCACCAGGGCAAGAAGCCGTGCTCGCGCGCCTGGCCCACCTGCTCGGCGCCGAAGAACTCGTACAGCCCGAACAGGCGCTTCCACCAGCCGTGGGGCGCGTGTGCATCGAAGGAGTGAAACCAGTCGTCGTAGAGCGGGCCCACCAGGAGCCCCGGCAGCGCCAGGAGCACGGCCAGCGCGCACAGCGCACGAAACGCGCGCGAGCGGCGCGAGGTCAGGTCAGCGACGGCGGACGGGAGCTCGGACGGCACGGCGGACAAGGTGAACCTCCGCCGCGAGTATAGGCACGCGCCGCGCGCGCGAGGTCAGGCCCCGCGCGGCGACGGAAACGCCTGGGTTGGCTCATCCCAGCCGTCGGGGGACGCCGCGACCCAGGTGCTGGTGGGCGGCTCATCTGCGCCAGGGATGTTTGCCATCGGGTTGGGCACGCTCGCCGGCATGCTGGGCACATGGCTGGCAGCAACATGACTGGCAGCGACATAGCCAGTGGGAGCATGGCTGGGGACGACCGGCAACGTGCCCAGCGGCAACTTGCCCGGCGGCAACGTGCCCGGCCGCGAACTGGCTGGCGCCGCCGCGCTGGGCGCGGCCTTGCTCGCCAGGGCGGCGTCACCTACCACCGGCCCGGCGAGCGCCGGCTCCTCCTTCTTCGCAGCGCTGGCGGCGGGCGCCGCAGCGGCGGCTGCCTGCTGCCGCTTCTTCGCGTGCGAGCGCCACTCCTTCTCGACGATCAGGCGGGTGCCGCGAGCAAACGTCAGATACGACCACGCCCACTGGATCAGCACGAACAGGCGATTGCGAAAGCCACTCAGAAAGTAGATGTGCACGAACAGCCACGTGAGCCACGCGAACACACCGGCAGAGCGAAAGCCGCCCATCTGCATCACCGCGCGGCGCCGGCCGATGGTGGCCATCTGCCCCTTGTCGAGGTAGCGGAAGGCCTGTCGCTTGCGCCCCTCCAGGTCGGCGATGATGACCTCCGCCGCGTGCTTGCCCTGCTGGATGGCGACCGAGGCCACGCCGGCCAGCGGGCGCTCCATGTATGGCGCCTTGAAGCACGCCTGATCGCCGATCACCAGCACCTCCGGGTAGCCGGGCACGCTCAGATCCGCCTGCACCAGCACGCGCCCCTGACGATCTTGCTGGCTGCCCAGGTGCGCGCCGATCGGTGAGGCCTGCACCCCCGCCGCCCAGATCACCGACGCCGCCGCCAGGTGCTCTTGCCCGACGAACACGCCATTTTCGTTGATGTTGGTGACGGTGCTGTTGGTCCACAGCTGCACGCCCAGGCGCTCCAGCTCACTCGTGGCCTTGCTGGAGATCTCCGGATCGAAGCTGGCCAGGATGCGCGGCCCGGCCTCGATCAACACGATGCGCGTCAGCTTGGGATCGATGTTGCGAAAGTCCTTGGCCAGGGTGAAGCGCGTCATCTCACCGATGGCGCCCGCCAGCTCCACCCCGGTGGGGCCGCCGCCGACGACCACGAAGGTGAGCAGGGCGCGCCGGCGGGTCATGTCGCGCTCGCACTCCGCGCGCTCGAACGCGCTGAGCACGCGCCGGCGGATCTCGGTCGCCTGCTCCAGCGTCTTCAGACCCGGCGCGTAGTCCTCCCACTCGTCGTGGCCGAAGTAGGCGTGCTGCGCGCCCGCGGCCAGCACCAGGTAGTCGTATTCATACGTGCCGGCAGTGCCGAGCACGCGGCGCTGATCCGGCAAGATGGCCTCCACCTCACCCTGCACCACGTGCACGTTGCTGCCGCTCGAGAAGCTGCCGCGGATGGGGGTGGCGATGTCACCCGGGCTCAAGCCCGCCATCGCCACCTGGTACAGGAGCGGCTGAAACAGGTGATAGTTACGGCGATCGATCAAGGTCACGCTGAGATCGCGCCGGCGCGCCAGGCGGCGCGCGCAGTTCAGCCCACCAAAGCCCCCGCCCACGATCACGACTCGTTGCGCTTCGCGCATCTTCAATAAACCTCAGATCTGCGGGATCACCGTGGGCCACGGCGCTCACCCCGACGTGAGCGATAGCCCGGTGACTCGGCGCACGGTTGACACGTTTGCGTCCGGCAGCTCAAGCACTAATTGACGGCTGAAGGATGCCTAAAATGTTTCTGCGGCCGACACAAGGAACCGGCCCAAATGCGGCCGCCTTGACACGTTGTTTTCGCCTTGCATTGCTGCCCTGATCGCAAAATGCACCTCATCGGTGCGATCGCCAGCAGCACCTGGCGTCATGCAGGCTGACAGTGGCTGAGCTTTTCGCCGGTGCAACTCCGGCACTGATCGCTCAAACCCACGCTGAACCAGCGTGAGCTCCGCGGCTCACAGGCGATCGTCGGCGGTCTCCAGCAGGCGCGCCTCTCGCTCGGCCGCGCTCTCCGCTTGCTCCGTCGCGCTCTGCGGGAAGCACTCGCTTGCGTCGTATTCGTTCAACACCGTGCCCTGCCACAGCGGGCGCGCCCGATGCAACGTGGCGCGCGCGACGACGTGGGCGGACAGCGGCGCCGTGAGCATGATGAAGGCCGCGATGCTGCCCAGCTTCATCAAGGAGGACACCTCCGTGAGCTGCAGGGCTGCGCCGGCGAGCAAGCACGCCAGGCCCAGGGTGGAGGCCTTGGCCGTGGCCTGCATGCGCAGGAAGGTGTCCGGCAGGCGCACGAGACCGATCGCGGCCAGCAAGGTGAGCGAGGCGCCGATCAACATCAGCGCTGCCGTCAAGCCGTCGACGAACAAGGTCATGACTGACTATCCTTTTCCACGAACCAGGAGTACGCCACGGTGCCGAGGAAGCCGACGAGCGCGATCAAGATGGCGCCGTCGAGCAGCGGGCGCTGGCCGGTGCCGGCGGTGGCCGCCACGATCACGCCGACGGTGGACGCGGCCAGAAAGTCGAGCGCCACCACCCTGTCGGGCAGTGCCGGTCCGCGCACCATGCGAGCCAGAGCAAGCAGCATGGCGACGAGGAGCATCGCCAGCACGATGTTCATGACCACATCCAACATGTTGCCTCCCGCCGCGCGCTCAGCGCAGCACCTCCAGCACGCGCCGCTCGAAGCCTGACTTGATCTCGTCACGAACGGCCTCGGGTGTGCTCACGTGCATCACGTGTACGTACAGCGCCCGGCGATCGTTGGTGACGTCCAGCGCGATGCTGCCGGGGGTGAGGTTGATCAAGGTCGCGAGCAGCAAGATCTCGTACTCTTCCGTCGCGTCCAGCGGTATGCGCACGATCGCAGGCTGGATGCGCGCCGTGGGGCCCACCACGTCGATGGCCATGCGCAGGTTGGCCACCAAGAACTGCTTGAACAAGAAGGCCAGGAGCTCGAGCACAGCGCGCACCTTCTTGGGATACGCGGAGGAGACCACGCCGCCTCGCGCCAGCGCGAGCAGGAGCCCGTAACCCAGCGCATAGCCGAGCAGCAGCTGCGACAGGGAGAACTCTCCCTGCAGAGCGGCCCAGGCCACGGCGAGCGCGATGTTACCGAGCAGCATGGCGACCTGACAGCAGGATGAGCCGCGGCGGACTAGCGAGCAACATGCAGCTCCTGCCTGGGCAACACCGCCTCGATGTAAGCGTCGGGCTGTAGCAGATCGCGAGCGGCCCGCTCCGTCCAGGCGAACAGCGGGCCAGCGCCCACCGAGAGCAGCAGGCTGATCAGGCTGAGCGCACCGATGGGCAGCAGCTGCTGCCAGATGGGCGCCGCCTTGTCGGCGTCCGGCGGCCCTGCCTTCCAGAAAGACTCATTCCACAGCCGCGCCATCGACAGCACGCTGAGCAAGCTGACCACCAGCGCCACCACCCCCGCCCAGTACACGTGCGCAGCGAACGCCGCGCGCACGAGCGCGACCTTGGCGATGAAGCCCGAGAGCGGCGGCACGCCGCCCAGGCTGAACAGCGCGATCAGCGCCAGCAGCGAGAACAGCGGGTGCGCGCGGTAGAAGTTGCCGAGCGCGCTCAGCTCCGTCGTGCGGCGCACGCGCAGGAACACGCCCGAGATCAGGAACAGGTTGGTGATCGCAACGATGTGGTGGAGCGCGTAGAAGATGGAGCCCGCGAGGCCGAGCGGGGTGAGCAGCCCGAGGCCGAGGGTGGTGTAGCCGATGTGGCCCACCAGATTGAAGGACAGGGCCCGGCGAAAGTCCTGCTGCACCAGCGAGCAGATCACCCCGATCAACATGGTGGCCGAGGAGAGCAGCAGGATGAGGGTGAACAGCGCGGGCGGCAAGTCGCGGAACAGCAACGTGAACACGCGCAGCAGGGAATACACGCCCACCTTGGTGAGCAGCCCGGCAAACAGCGCGCTGATCGCCGCCGGCGGCGTGTGGTAGGAGGCGGGCAGCCAGAAGAACCAGGGGAACAGCGCGGCCTTGATGCCGAACGCGGTCAGAAACAGCATCGCCATCGGCAGCTGCAGCGGGGGCGTGCCGCCCGCGGCCCAGCGCTGCGCCAGGTCTGCCATGTTGAGCGTGCCGGCCTGGCCATACATCAAACCCAGCGCCGTCAGCAGGATGGCCGAGGCCAGCAGGTTCAAGGTCACGTAGATGAAGGCCGCGCGCACCTGCGCCTGCACCCGGTGCAGCGCCATCAGCACGAAGGAGGCGACCAGCATCACCTCGAACCACACGTACAGGTTGAACAGATCGCCGGTCAGGAACGCGCCGGACACGCCCATGGCCAGGATCATGAACAGCGGGTGGTAGCCGAGGGCCTCGCGCCGCGGATCGATACCGGCAAAGCCAAACGCGGTGACTGCCACAGCCACGATCCCCTCCGCGATGACCAGCACGGCGCTGAGCCGATCGGCGACGAAGGTGATGCCGAAGGGCGCGGCCCAGCTACCGCTCTGCAGCACCTGGATGCCGACATGATGCACCCGCAGCCCGAGCGCGATGGCGCTGGCCAGGAGCCCGCAGGCCCCCGCCAGCGCCAGCCAGCGCTGCGCACGCGGCGGAGAGCCCAGGAGCAGCACGGCCGCCGTGAACAGCGGCACGAGGACGGGCAGGACCAGCAGCACCTAGCGCTTCCCTCCCAACTCGGTCATGGCGTTGGTGCGATGCACCTGGTGCGCCAGCACCAGCGAAAACGCCATGGTGGCGAAGCCGATCACGATCGCAGTGAGGATGAGCGCCTGCGGCACCGGGTCTGCGAACACCGGCGGCGGCTCGGGCAGCGGCGCCGGCAAGGTCGGCGTGGCCGGCAAGATGGGCGGGATGGCGCGGGTCAGGCCGCCCGAGGTGAAGATCAGGATGTTGGTGCCGTTGTTCAAGAGGCCGAAGCCGATGATCAGCTGCGCCAGGCGCCGACGCAGCATCAGGTAAATGCCGGCGGCGTACAGGCAGCCGGCGGTGAGCGCTAGCAGGAGCTCCATGCCTCAGTCCTCCGCCAGATCGAAGGTGATGGTGAGCACGACGCCGATCACCACCATGCACACTCCCACGTCGAAGAGCAGGGGCGTGCCGAGCAGCAGGTGCCAGCGGTCCGGGCCAAACGGCGTCCAGCGAGCGGTGAGGAAGGCGCCGTCCGAGAGCCAGGGGATGGCGCCGCTGCTCAGCGCCACCAGCAGGCCGATGCCCAGCAAGGCTCGCGGCCGGATGAGCAGCGCGCGGCGCGCGTCCTGCACGCCGTCGGCCAGCATCAAGAGCACGTAGGCGATGGCGATCACCAGCCCGGCGACGAAGCCGCCGCCCGGCGCGTTGTGACCACGCCACAGCAGGAAGATGGCCAGGAGCAGCAGCAGCGGCATCAAGATGCGCGCCGCGGTGCGCAGGATGGAGGAGCTCACGGCGTGCGCTCCTGCTTCTGCTTGGCGGCGATGCGCAGCAGCGCGCTGACCCCGAGCGCCGCCGTGACCAGGACGGTGATCTCCCCCAGGGTATCGAGCGCGCGGAAGTCGACCAGGATCACGTTCACGATGTTGCGTCCGTGCGCCAGGGTAGGCGCATTCTCCGCGTAGAAGTCGCGCAGTCGCGAGTTGGTGGGGTGGGTGGCCGCCGCCAGGGTGAGCGCGCTGACCAGGCTGCCCACGCCAATCGCCACCAGCGCGTCGCGCCGCCGGATGTTGCGCGAGCTGGTGTCCTCGCTGCGCGGCAGCTGCCAGAGCACGAACACGAAGATCACGGCCGTCAGCGTCTCGACCGCGAACTGGGTCACGGCCAGATCGGGCGCACCATACAGGAGGAAGGTGAGCGCCACGCCGTACCCGGCCGCGCCCAGGGCGAGCACGCCCGCCATGTTGCTGCGGGTGCGCACCGTCCCCAGCGCAGCGGCCATCACCAGCAGCGCCAGCAAGAGCTCGTGCACCTGCACGCCCAGCAGCTGCTCGGGCACGGGGACGCCACCGGACAGCAGCAGCGCGGTGCTGCTGAGCGCCGTGCTGGAGACGACCAGCACCAGCACATAGCCGGCGAGTGAGCCATCCTGCAGCGCGGGAGCGCTGCGCCCGCCCAGCACGTCGAGGGTGCGCAGGCCGAGCTCGTACAGGCGCTCGGTGCCGAGCGCCGCTGGCCAGCGCAGCTTGCCGAGGGCGGCGCGCGCCCGATACAGCAGCAACGTGAGCGCGAGGGTCACCCCGCTGAGCAGCAAGGGCAAGCTCCAGCCGTGCCACAGCCCGAGCTCGGGCTGAAAGGGCACGCCGCTGACGTCCTCGGTGGCGCTGCCCAGGAGCGGTGCCAGCAGCCAGCCGGCGGCTCCGCTCGAGGAGAGAGCGCTCAGGAGCACGGGGGCCAGCCACAGGCCAGGCGAGGCCTCGTGTGCGCTGTCGGGATAGCTGGGCTTGCCCGCGAAGGGAGCGACCCCGGCGAGCAGCCCCGCTGTGCCGATCAGAGCGCTACCAGCGACCAGCACGGCCACCAGCAGCGGCACGAGCACCGGCTGTGACAGCAGCTGCGCTAACTCCGGCGATAGAGCCGCGCCGTACGCGCTCTCTTTGCCGATGAAGCCGAGCAGCGGTGGCAGCCCCGCCATCGAGGCGGCGGCCAGCGCGCCGACGGCCGCGCTGATGGGCATGACCCGGCGCAAGCCGGAGAGCTGGGTGATGTCGCGCGTGCCGGTGGCGTGATCGACGATGCCGGCGAGCAAGAACAAGCTGCCCTTGTAGCTGGCGTGCGCCAGCAGATAGACCAGCGCCGCGGCGCTGGCCTCGGGCGTGCCCAGGCCGAGCAGCAGGAACAGCGTGGCCAGCGCGGCCACCGTGGAGTAAGCGAGGATGCGCTTCAGATCCGTCTCTTGCACGGCGCGCAGCCCGGCGCCGAGCAAGGTGAGCGCCGCCACGGTGACCACCGTGCCGGTCCAGAGCGCCGTGCCGCCCAGCGCGGGGCTCATGCGTGCGACCAGGTACACGCCGGCCTTCACCATCGTGGCAGAGTGCAGGTAAGCGCTCACCGGGGTGGGCGCTGCCATGGCGTTGGGCAGCCAGAAGTGGAAGGGGAACTGCGCGGACTTGGTGAACGCGCCGAGCAACACCAGCAGCGCCGCGGCCGGATACAGCGCGTGCTGCTTCAGCCGCTCGCCGCTGGCGCCGAGCTCCGCCAGCGAGGTGCTGCCGGCCATCTGCGAGAGCAGCGCGCCGGCCGCGAGCAGGCCCAGGCCGCCCAGGCCCGTGACCAGCAAGGCCTGGAGTGCGGAGCGGCGCGCCTGCTCGCGCTCGTGCTCGAAGCCGATCAAGAGATACGAGGTGAAGCCCGTGAGCTCCCAGAACACGAACAGCGCAAAGACGTTGTCCGTGAGCACCACGCCCAGCATCGCCGCCATGAAGGCGAACAGGGTGGCCTGAAAGCGCCCCGCGTACGGGTGCCCGTCGAAGTAGTGCGCGGCGTAGACGACGACGCAGGCGCCGACCCCGGAGATGAGCAGCGCAAAGATGCCGCTCAGCGCGTCCAGGTGAAAGGAGAGCGTGAGCCCCACGCTGGGGATCCAGGCGAGCTGGTCGCGCACGATGGCGCCACCGAGCACCGCGTGCAGGCCGCGCCCCAGCGCCACGGCCGTAAACAGCGGCCAGAGCGCCAGCAGCTGCGCCCAGCGAGCGCCGCGCCGCCCCAGCCACGCCGCGAGCGGGCAAGCCGCCAGCGGGGCGAGGACGAGCAGGGCCAAGGGCACGTTCATGGCGACGAGCGAGGGAGAGACTAGCGAGGCAGAAATGGACGCCAGCGGAGCCGCCCGCGAGCCTGCCGGACGGAGCCAGCGCCCAAGCTTCGAATGAGCAAGCCTTGCCTAGGTTCCTGCGATCGTGTCAAGCGAGCATGTCCGGTGCATGCTGGCGCAGCCGCGAACCATCAGAAGCAGCGACTGGCGGGGTGCTCGGGCAGCTCGTGTGGCGCAGGCTCGGGTAGCGCGCCCGGCACGGGGCCGCCGCTCTTGAGCCAGCGAGCGCGGCGAGCCCACTCGGCAAAGCGTGCGAGCAAGATCCGCGCGAGGGCGGGCTCGCCGAGCTGCGCGATGGCGATGGCGATCGCCTCGAACGTGCAGAGCTGGCTGCGCAGCTGTGGATCGGCGCGACGGCGCAGGCCGTATGCCGACGGGAAGTGCCCGGCGAGCTCGACCCGGGGCAGAGCGGCGCCAGCAAACCAGCGGCGCTCGAGCCGGCGTGCCTGCGCCCAGGTGCCATCCGGCACGATCAAATGAGCGACCCGCGTGGGCGGGGGTGCGGGCACTTTACCGCCCGGAAACAGGAGCGCGCTGTCCGGGCGGAGGACGAGCTCATCGGGGCTGCGCAGGCCCTCGGCGCGCGCGCCGAGAACGCTCGCGCCAGCCTCTGCCGGGTGCTGGCTCTCCCCGCGCACGTGACAGCTGCTGCCGGTGAGCCAGAGCCTGGCCAGGCGCGCGCTGGTGGAGGCCGCGCGCGCCTCCTGCGGCGGCATGACGACGCTGATCGCAAACGGCGCGGGCAGCGGCGGCCAGGCAGTGCACAGGCACAGCGCGGCGGTGAGCCCGCAGCCCGGGCAGCGGGGCTGGCGAAAGCCGCGCGCGCCGCCGCCGTTCATGAGCCGCTCTCCTCGCCCAGCGCGCGCAGCACCACGTACTCCTCGCCGCCGGCGAGCGCGATCGTGCCGGCGTCGTGGAAGCGCTCGGCGCCGCGCAAGGTGAGCACGCGCGCGTCCACCCGGTACACCCAGCGCGGCGCGGCTGGTGTTGCGCCCGCGGAGCGGCGCAACACCAGCGCGTCGATGCGCTCGCGCTGCAGGAAATCGCGCGGCAAGCGCTTGCTGGTGTGCCCGCCGGGCAGCTGCGCCACCGCCGGTGCCGTGACTCCGGCAAAGTCGACCACGTGCTGGTCCGTGGCCGCGCCGAGCCAGCCCACGTCCACGGCGCCGATGCGCCGCGCGCCCGCGAGCAGCGGGCGTGCGGCGGCGATGACCTGGCTCTGACGCGCGCGCACCGCGCGCGTGTCAGAGCCCAGGACGTGGTGCAGCTGCGCCGCAGCCGCACCGAGCAGCACTGCACGCAACAGGTTGCTCCAGCCGGAGGAGCGCTCGGCGAGCGCCGCCGCCACGAGCAAGACGCCCGGAAACACCGGCACCGCCAGCCGCCAGAGCGGCATCCAGTCACCGCCCACCCCGAGCAGGATCACGAGATGCACGGCGAAGGCCGCGGTCACCGCCCAGAGCCGCGGCGGCAAGCTGCGCCAGGCCCGGAACGCCAGCAGCCCGAGCGGCGGCCCCGCCAGCACCAGCACGCCAAAGACATAACGCAGCCCGTGCTCGAAGTCGGAGGGCTTGGCGGCGACCGCGAGCGGCACTGGCGCGCCGAAGGCGCGCCAGCGCACGAGCGCCATCAGCAAGGCAGGCAGCAGCGCCAGCCCGAGCGCGAGCGCGCGCGCCTGCGCGGGCGCGCGCGCCGCCAGCGCCTGACCGAAGCTCGCGGTCACCGCCCAGGGCACCAGCTCCGGGCGCAGCGCCGCCGCCAGCCCGGCGCACGCCGCGCCCGGCACGCCGGGCGCGAGCGCGCCCACCCCGAGCGCCAGCACCAGCCCCGTCTCCATGCCCGCGCACGCCCAGGCGCCGAGCGGCAAGCTGCCGGCGATGCACGCGAAGAACGCCCAGCGCCGCGCGCCCGTGCACAGCTCCGCGCCCCACTGCCCGAGCAGCGCGCCCGCCAGCACCCAGAGCGCGGCGCCGAGCAGCGCGGCGGCGGACAGCGCCGCCAGCGCACCCTCACGCGCAAACGGCGCCAGCAGGTACGCCCAGCCGAGCGGAGTCACCGAGTCCGTGCTCGGGCCGTCGAGGTTGAAGCGATAACCATGGCCGCTTGCCAGGTGCGCGGCGACGCGGGTCGAGATCAGCGCGTCGTCGACGCTGAAGCCCCAGGCGCTGGCCACGCTCGCGAGCGCGGCCAGCGCA
>JAICQL010000152.1 GCA_025937895.1 Polyangiaceae bacterium
GAGCCGGAGGCCCTGCAGGCTCTGGCGCGGCGAGCGGCGAGCGAGGCCGCGCACGGCGCGCGGGTCTATTGCATCTTCGACAACACCGCGCTCGGCGCGGCCGCCCTCGATGCTCGCGCGCTGCAGGCCCTGCTCCGGCGCGGCGCGCGCGGTGCTAGCGCTCGCTGAAGGGACGAGGAAAGCCGGCGGGCAACAGGGTGAGCGCACGAATCTTGGGCAAGCCCGCCTCGTCGATGCGCACCAAGAACTCGCTCTCCTCGGCGTCAGACAGCAGCCCCGCAAAGGCTTGCTCCGGCCAGCTCGCGTGCACCCGCGCCACCCGCTGTCCCACCCAGAAGCAATCCTCTGGGCGAATGAATGCGCCCTGCCGCGACCCGGCACGAGGCCGCTGCCCCGCCAGGCTCTCCTCTCGCGCCAGCGGCACGGCCTCTGCCAGCAACCGCTCCAGCTGCGGGCGCGACATCGGCCCGTGCACATACGCGTCGGCCAGGATGAACGCCGGCACATCCCACAGCTCGACCGCCGGATCGAGCTGCTGCAGCGCGAGATAGTGAAAGAACCGCTCCAGCATGGCCACCACGGCCTCGCCGGAGGCGCGGCTCGTGGCCGCCACTCTGCTCGCGTGTTCGCTCGTCATGAGCGCAAACGTTGCAGTCGCCATGCCACCCCCGCGCGTCTTGCCTGCACCTTGCCGCCCGCGCCGCGCGGCGTTCTGCCACGGCGAATCTGATACAGCCGTGGCGGCCGCGCAGGGTGACGGCCGCCTGAAGCGAGCTGAAGCGGCACGACGGTTGCTAGCCAGAGCGCGAGAGCCATGGAAGCAACGGACCTGCAGCGCAACGAACCCCAGCAGCAGGCCTGCCCACACATCGTGATCGTGGGTGGCGGCTTCGGTGGCATCAACGCCGCACGCGTGCTGGCGGCGGAGCGCGTGCGCATCACCCTCGTCGATCGGCAGAACCACCACTTGTTCCAGCCGCTGCTGTACCAGGTGGCGATGGCCGGTCTCTCCCCTGCGGACATCGCCATCCCGATCCGCACGCTGTTCAGCGGCCAGGAGAACGTGCGCGTCTTGCTGGGCGAGGTCAGCGACGTGGAGCTGGAAGCGAGCCGGCTGGTGCTGCGCGACGGCGAGCGCCTGAGCTACGACTATTTGATCCTGGCCGCCGGCGCGCGCACCAACTACTTCGGACACGAGGCGAGCTGGGGCCCGCACGCGCTGCCGCTGAAGGAGCTGGATCATGCCGTGGACATTCGCCGCCGCGTGCTCCTGGCGTTCGAGGCAGCAGAGCGGCAGCCGGACCCGGCGGTGAGACAGCGGCTGCAGACCTTCGTGGTGATCGGGGGTGGCCCCACCGGAGTGGAGATGGCGGGGGCCCTCGCGGAGCTGGCGCGGCGCGTCCTGATCAAGGACTTTCGCGTGGCCAGGCCGGAGCACACGCGCGTGCTCCTGGTGGAGATGACCGACCGCCTGCTGCCGGGCTTTGCGCCCGAGCTGGCTCAGGCCGCTACGCAGCAGCTGGGAGAGCTGGGGGTCAGCGTGCGTCTTCAGACCCGGGTCGAGGACATCGACGAGCACGGCGTGCTGATCGGCGGTGAGCTGATCGAGGCCGCCACGGTGCTGTGGACGGCGGGGGTACGTCCACCGGAGCTGGCCGAGGTGCTGAGGGTGCCGCTGAGCCGAGCAGGCCGAGTGAAAGTGGAGCGCGACTGCTCGCTGCCTGGCTATCCCAACGTCTTCGCGATCGGCGACATGGCGCATTTCGCCATTGACGACGACAACCCCCTGCCCGGCCTGGCGCCGGTGGCGATGCAACAGGGCCAATACGTGGCGAGGGTCATCGCGCGCCGGCTGAACGGTGGCGATGACACTCCCGCGTTTGCCTACCGCGATCGCGGCATGATGGCGACGGTCGGCCGCTCGCGCGCGGTGCTGCAGACCTCACGGCTGAAGCTGGTGGGGTTCACCGCCTGGCTGCTGTGGCTGGTGATTCACATCTGGTACCTGATGGGCTTCCGCAACCGCGTTGCAGTGCTGCTCAACTGGTGCTGGAACTACCTCACCTACCGGCAGGGCGCGCGACTCATCACCGGCGGTGCGGCGCCCGAGCGCATGCGCCAGGTGGCGGCGGCGACAGAGCAGGGCTCGGGCGCGCACTCGCGCGCCGCGCTGGAAGAGCGCGCCGCTCAGGCGAACGCCCGCTAGCGATACGCGCTCTCCAGCTCCTCGATCAGCAGCTCGCGCGTGGCCACCACGGCCGCCGGCACCAGCTTCTGCGAAGGCCAGACCACGTACACCGCCCCGCCATCTCTGCCGTAGCGCGGCAGCACGCGCAGCAAGCGGCCGGCTTTCAGCGCGACGCTGCAGATGTCCACCGGCACCAGCGCGATGCCGAGCCCTGCGCACGCCGCGTCGCGCAGAAACATCATATCGTCGCACAGGATGGGCCCCTTCACCTCCACGGTGCGGCTGCCACCCGGACCGGTGAGCAGCCAGGGCAGCCTGCCGTTGCGGCCGCCGTAAGACAGGCAGTCGTGCTGTGCGAGGTCGTCCAGCGAGCGCGGGCGCCCGCGCCGCTCCAGGTATTCGGGAGACGCGAACAGGCCCATGCCGCTCTCGCGCACCTTGCGCGCCACCAGCGACGAATCGGCCAATACACCGGCGCGAATTGCCAGATCGATGCCGTCTGCGACCAGGTCGAGCACGCGCATCGTGAGCAGCAGCTCGAAGCTCAGCCCCGGCTGGCGGTCGCGAATCCTGCGCAAGATCCCGGGTAGCTGCTGGCTACCGAGATTGGGCGGCGCGGTGATGCGCACCACGCCGCGCGGCTCCACAGCAAAGCCCATCACGGCGTGAGCCGCCGACTCCGCCTCTGCCAGCACGGTCGACATGCGCTGGTAGTAGTGCTGACCGCCGTCGGTCAAGCTGAGCCGCCGCGTGGTGCGGTGGAGCAGGCGGACGCCGAGCTCTTCCTCCAGGCCTGCCACGCTGCGGCTGACGGAGGACACGGGCAGGCCGAGCTCCCTGGCGGCAGCGGTGAAGCTCCCCGCCTTCACGACCCGGACGAAGGTGCCGGCGCGGTTCAGATCGATTGTTGTCATGGCAGCAAATATTCTGTGCGAACTGCCGCACTAATGCGAGCCCCACCCACGCGCTACCTTGCCTGGCATGAACAGATACCTGCAAGTCTGGGTGCTGGCCTGCAACGTGCTGGGGGCAGCGTGTAGCCGAGGGCCGGAGCCGTCTGGCAATATCCAGGCGGCTCCGGCGGCCGCCACCACGGCGCCGCTCTCCACCGCACCCAGCCCAGAGCAGCTCGAGCGGGGGCGCTATCTCGTGTCCCACGTGGCGCTCTGCGGCGACTGTCACTCGCCGCGGCTGGCCGATGGCAGCTTTGATCCCGCGCGCTGGCTCAGCGGAGTGGAGTGCTTCGTGGACAGCAACCCTGGCGATCCGGAGCAGGGCTGCCTGAACACCAGGAATCTCACCGCCCACCCCACCGGTCTGCTCAACCGCAGCGATCGCGAGATCAAGGACATGTTCCTGAAGGGTGAGCGCGCCGACGGCAAGGCGCTGCATCCCTTCATGCCCTATGCCTTCTTCGGCAACATGCTGGAGAGCGATGCCGACGCCATCGTCGCATACCTGCGCACGGTGCCCGGCGTGGAGCATCGCATCGGCCCCAGCCAGCCACCGTTCTTGCCACCACCTGCGCCGGTGTCGCGGGTGCCCGAGGCGCTCATCCCGATGCCGCGCGCCGACTATCCGGAGCGCGCCGCGGCGCTGCGCGGGCGGTACCTGGCCGGCAACATCGGCGCCTGCCTGGACTGCCACACGCCGCGCGCGCAGGGCAGGCCAGCGCTGGAGCGTGCGTTTCAGGGGGGCATGTCGTTCCGGCGCGAGCTGCTCGGCCTGCCTGCGGACTATCCGGAGCTCATCTACACCGCGAATCTCACGCCGCATGCGACGGGCATCGCCGACTACGCCGTGGCCGACGTGGTACGCGCGCTGCGCCACGGTGAGGACAAGGACGGCGGCAGTCTGTGCCCGCCGATGCCGGCAGGCCCCATGGGCCCGCTCGGTGGCATCACCGAGGCGGACGCCAGCGACATCGGCCACTACCTGCTCTCGCTGCCTCCCGCCGAAAATGTCATACCGGTCGACTGCAAGCCGGGCCGGTCCGCGCTCTCTCGCCATGGCCACTGAGCAGGGCGCCGCAATGTTGCTGCGGCGCCTGGGCTGCGCGCTGGCGCTGGCCAGCGCAGCCGCGGCGTGCAGCAGTGAAGAGCCGGGATCGAGCGCGAGCTCGCCGCCCTGGTGGGCCAGCGATGGGTCCGTGCTCTGGCTGTCACGGACGGGCCTGTATGCGGACATCGCGCGCGGCATCGTGGCTAGCGACAGCGTACCCTTTCAGCCCAGATTCCAGCTCTGGAGCGATGGGGCAGAGAAGCAGCGCTGGCTGCGCTTGCCGCCCGGAGCGCGCATCGACAACGGGGATCCCGATCACTGGCAGCTGCCCCCGGGTGCGCTGGTGTTCAAGGAGTTCGCGCGCGAGGGCAAGCGCATCGAGACGCGCGTGCTGGCCAGAACCGGCTCCGGGCCGCGCGACTACTGGCTGGGCGCGTTTCTCTGGAACGAAGAGGAGTCAGACGCGCGCTTCGTGCCCGACGGCGTGCAGGACGCGCGCGGCACGTCACACGATGTGCCCAGCAGCAAGCGCTGCGGCACCTGTCACGACGGCGCGCCCGGGCGGGTGCTGGGGCTCTCGGCGGTACAGCAGCCGCAGCTCCCCGCGGAGCTATTGCGGCGGCCGGCCGCGCCCAGCCCGGCGCCGGGCACGCCGGAGACGCAGGCGGCGCTCGGCTACCTGCACGCCAACTGCGCGCACTGTCACAATCCGCGTGGCAGCGCCTTTCCCGACACGGATCTGGATCTGCGGCTGTTGAGCAGGGACGTGAGCCCGGAGGCCACCCTCGCGCAGCGCACCACCTTGCAGGTGCCGTTACAGTTCTTCCGGCGCAGGGGCGCGCGCTGGCGCGTGCTCGGCGGCGCACCCGAGCAGAGCGCGCTGTTGCAGCGCATGAGCCAGCCAGACCCGCTGATCCGCATGCCGCCCCTCGGCACGGAGCGGATCGATCCAGCAGGTGTCGCTGCGGTGCGCGCCTGGATCGAGTCGCTGGCCCCGTGAGCGCTGCACCGGCTCAGAGCGACGCTGCAGCACCCGGCTGCGGGGTGAAGCCGTGCCGGCGCAGCCAGTCCAGGGTGAGCTCTGGCCACTCGCGCGTGTACTGCTCCACCCGGGCCAGCCCGCGCCCATGCGGACCCTCGGGGAAGAGCCGATATTCGTGCTCGATACCGTGGCGCCGCAGCGCCTGCACGAACAGCTCCGAGTTCCGATAGTCCACGAACTCGTCCGTCTTGCTGGTCCAGATGAAGGTGGGCGGCGTGCCGGGGCCCACCCGGCGATCCACCGAGAGCGCCTGCGCCAGGCCCTCGGGCGGCGAGTTGCCGAGCAGGCGGCGGCGCGAGCCCTCGTGCACGAACTGCTCGAAGGAGACGACGGCCTGCGCCATCAGCAGCAGATCGGGCTTGCTGCTCTCGCGCTCCACCGGATCGGGACTGGAGGGATCCCCTGCGCCGTCCTCGGTGGCGAGCAGCGCCGCCAGGTGGCCACCGGCAGAGGTACCCAGCACGGCCACGCGCCGGGGATCGATCTGCTCGCGCTCGGCGTGTGCCCGTAGCCAGCGCAGCGCGCGCGCGGCGTCCTGCAGCGGCACGGGGTGGCGATACGGATCCACCCGGTAGTTGAGCACGTAGCAGGCGATGCCCCGCGCAGAGAACCACTCGGCGGGGTCCAGACCGTCCAGCTTCTCCGAGCGAAAGCTGTAGCCGCCGCCGGGCAAGATCAGGAGCGCGGGCGCCTGCCGTGCGCCGCGCACGCGATGGCGCACCAGGTAGGGCACCTCCGCCTCCAGCTCGTTGCGGAAGAAGTGGCGGAGCAGACCGGAGTCCAGATCCGTGGGCACCGGATCGGGATCCGAGCTGCCCGGCGCAGCGCCGGACCAGATCGCCTGCATGCGCGCGCGATAGTCGGCTTCGCCGCGATCGACGTTGGTCTCGCCGAGCAGCAGCCAGATGGCCACGAGCAGGCCGATGGTCAGCAACGACACCGCTGCCCCGGCAAGCTTCCAGACACGCCGCATGGCTCATTAGAGTCACCTCAATCGAGGGCGAGCAAGCGGCGGAGAGCGTGAAAAAGGCCGTGGCCGGCGGGCCTCCTGCGCGCTCCGGGGCCGCGCCGGGGTGCTTTCGGGCAGCGCTCGAGCTACATGCGGGCGGTCATGTCTCGAGCAACTCTCTCGCGCCGCTGGCGCTGGCTCTCCGCGCTGCTGGCGCTCGTCGTGCAGATCTGGCTCAACCCGGGCGAAGCGGCCGCAGACGCCCCGCCCGGTCCGGGGCAGCAGCTGTACCAGCGCTACTGCCAGCTGTGCCACGCCCCCGACGGCAGCGGCTACGCCGCGGACAACGCGCCTTCGCTGGTGAGCCCGGAGTTCCTGGCCAGCGCCGATGATGAGTTCCTGGCGCGCGGCATCCGGCTCGGTCGCCCCAACACGGCCATGGCCGCATACGGCAAGGAGCGCGGCGGGCCGCTCAGCGACAAGGAGATCCGCCAGATCGTGAGCTTCCTGCGCAAGCAGGGGCCGGCAGCGAAGAAGCTGCCAGACGTGAAGGTGACCGGCGACGCATCCCGCGGCAAGGCGCTGTACCGGCGCGAGTGCCAGTCCTGTCATGGCAACCCGCGCCGCGCGGGCAACGCGCCGCACCTGTACAATGCGGAGTTTCTGGCCGCGGCTTCGCCCGCCTTTCTGCAGCATGCCATCCGCAAGGGGCGGCCGCCGACCAAGATGCCCGGCTTCGAGCAGAAGCTGAGCGCGAGCGAGATCGACGACATCGTCGCCTGGCTGCACAGCACCCGCACCCGTACCCGCGCGCTGCCGCCGGGCAAGGCGGTGGTGCCCAGTGACCTGCCGCTGGTGATCCACCCCAAGGGCGCGGCGCCGGAGCTTACCCTGCGCGAGGGGCGCTTCGTGCCCGCGGAGCAGGTGAGGCGCGCGCTGGCGGAGAAGCGGCGCATCATCATCATCGACGCGCGCTCACCCTCGGACTGGATCCAGTTTCACATCCCAGGCTCCGTGCCCATCCCGTACTACGACACGGCGCAGCTGGACCGCGTGCCCAACGACGGCACCTGGGTGGTTGCGTATTGCGCTTGTCCACATCACGCCTCTGGAGAGGTGGTGGATGCGCTGCGCAAGCGCGGCTTCCAGAACACTGCCGTGCTCGATGAGGGCATCTTGTTCTGGCGGCAGCAGGGTTTTCCGCTGGCGGGCGAGGCAGTGGAGCCGAAGGGCGCGGCCCCACCGCCCGCGCGCTGAGCGCACATGCTGGTCTCGGTGCTGCTGCCGGTGTTCAACGCCGAGCGCACCCTGGCGCTGGCGCTCGAGAGCGTGCTGCGGCAGCGCGGGGTGGAGCTGGAGTGCGTGGCCGTGGATGACGGCTCCAAGGACGGCAGCCTGGCCTGCCTGGAGCGTGCTGCGCGAGCCGATGGGCGGGTGCGGGTGCTCTCCGGCGAGCACCGCGGCATCGTCGGTGCGCTCAACCACGGGCTCGGGGCGTGCCGCGGCGAGCTGGTGGCGCGCATGGACGCGGATGACATCATGCGCGGGGAGCGGCTGGCGGCGCAGCTCGAGCTGCTGCGAGCGCGCCCGGAGCTGAGCGGCGTGGGCTGCCACGTGCGCCTCTTTCCGCGCGGCAAGCTGTCCGCCGGGCGGTTGAGCTACGAGCGCTGGCTGGGCTCACTGCAAGGTGCCGCAGACGTGGCGCGAGACCTGTTCGTGGAGTGTCCGCTGGCCCATCCCAGCTGGATGCTGCGCGGCGACGTGTTCCGGCAGTTCGGCTACCGCGAGATGGGCTGGCCCGAGGACTATGATCTGCTGCTGCGACTGCACGGCGCGGGCCACCGCCTGGGCGTGGTGCCACGCCGCCTGCTGTGCTGGCGCGACTCTCCCGGGCGGCTCTCGCGCCGCGACGAGCGCTACTCGGAGCGGCGCTTCCTGGCGGCAAAAGCGCACTTCCTGGCGCACGACTGGCTGCGCGAGCAGCCGCGCTACATCCTCTGGGGCTACGGCGATACGGGCCGCAGGCTGTGCGCGGCGCTGCGCGAGCACGGCCGGCAGCCCCACGCAATTGTGGAGGTGCACCCGGGGCGATTGGGGCAGCGCATCCAGGGCGCACCGGTGGTGCCGCCGGAGCGGCTGCTGGAGGTGCGCGCCGCGGCGGGCGGCCTGCCCATCATCGTGAGCGTGGCGCACGCGGGCCCGCGCGCGCAGGTGCGCCAGGCGCTGGCAGACCTGCAGCTGCGCGAGCTTCTGGATTTCGTCTGCGCTGCCTGAGCCGGCGCTCAGCCGCGCGCCCACCACGCCAGCAGCAGCACCAGCGCGGCCAGCGCCAGCAGCCCGCCGCCGAGCCACAGCAACAGGCCAGCCCAGGCGCTGCGCAGCGAGCGGCCGCCGCGGCGCTCACAGGCGCGACAGATGGCCCAGGGCTGCGCGCCGTGTTGCGTGATGACACAGCAGTCACCGCACAGGGGCACGCGGCAGCGGGCGCAGGGCCCCGCTGCCAGCGCACCGCAGGCACAGCGAGCCAGCCCGCCGTCATCCCCGCCTGTCCCGATCAGTTGCCCGCTCATGTTGCCTGCCGCGCTGAAGCCCGGGAGCCGCTCGCGGCCAGCCACTGGCCCAGCGCGATCATCAGCATGCCCGCCAGGTGGAAGCCCTGCAACTGCTCGCCGAGAAAGAGCAGGGCGAGCGCAGTGGCGAACACGGGGATGAGAAGGCGGCTGCAGCGATGGTCAGCAAGGCGTAGGTGTGCGCAGCAGCATCTCAGGCTTGCCCCGCCGGCGGCGGCCCTGGCACCGCCCGGCGCCGCCTGGCCACCTGGCTCAGAGTGCGAGCTGTGCTTCGATCGCCTGGATGATCTCTTCCGACTCGGGCTTCACGGCGCTGGCCCAGGCCTGCACGGGCTTGCCACTCTTGTCGATCAGGTACTTGTGAAAATTCCATTTCGGCGCGCCCTGGGACTCGGACAGCAGCGCATACAGCGGGCTGCGCTCGGGCCCCACGGTCTTGATCTTCTCGAACATGGGGAAGTTGACGGCGTAGATGCTGGTGCAGAACTCTGCGATCTCCTTCGCGGTGCCCGGCTCCTGCCCGCCGAAGTCATTCGAGGGAAAGCCGAGCACGGCGAAGCCGCGCGGCGAATACTTGGCGTGCAGCTTCTGCAGGCCTTCATACTGGGGAGTGTGGCCGCACTTGGAGGCGGTGTTCACTACCAGCACCACCTTGCCTGACCAGGTCGAGAGCTCGGTGGGAGTGCCGTCGAGCCGGTTCATCTTGAACCCGTGGATGGAGCTGGCGGCAGCAGCGGCTGCAGGCTCAGCAGCAGCGGCAGGCTCAGCAGCAGCTTCACCCGCGGGAGCGGCGGCAGCCTCGGCCCTTGGAGTAGCGGCTGTGGCAGGGCTGGCGCTGGCCGTGCTGCTCTCGCTGGGGGCCGCCTCTTCATGCGCCTTGCAGCCTGCCAGGGCTGCCCACCAGCCGCTGGCGACGAGCACCGCCGGCGCGAGCTTGCTCAGAGAAGAGGCGTGAACACCGCGTGCAAAGGCATCGAGAGAGATCGTCATGGCTGCTAAATCCTGTGGCGAGCGAGAGCGCTGAGGTTTGGCTTCCGTCTATCCCATCGCGGTCTGCCCGTACAGCGCGAGCAGCTACGCCGCAAACGTGTAGTGCCCGGCGTCACAGACCGGCTCATACCCGAGCCGCTGATAGATGCCGTTGGAGGTGGGGTTCGCCAGATCGGTGTACAGGAAGCAACAGCTGTTGCCCGCCGCCAGCAGCTGCTCGGTCAGTGCAGCAACCAGGGCCGAGGCGTACCCGCGCCCGCGCAGCGCTGGCGGGGTGTACACCCAGGTGATGCGCACGCCCGACGGCGTCTTGCCAGCAAAGCCCGCCATTGCCACGGGCGCCGCGTCGACCTGCCAGAGCACGCGCTGGCCCTGGGCGAGCGCCACGGCAACGCCACGGCGCAGCTCCTCGTCATCGTCACCGATGCGGCACTCCCGCACGAAGCCGGCGCTCCACTGCAGGACCAGCGCGAGGTCGGCAGCCGTGGCGACGCGCATGCTGCCCGCAGCTCGCCGCCCGGGGCTCAGGCGCTCGAGCCGGTAGATGCGCTGCTCGATGCGATGCAATAGGCTACCGCCGCGGTGCTCCAGCCACAACTCGCTGAACTGATCCACCTCGGGGCGCGCGGCGGCCACCGCCGGGATGCTGGCAGCGCTGGAGGCCGCCAGGTGCTCCACCAGAGCGCGAATGGCGGCGCTCGGCATCGCGGACAGCCCGAGCGGGTGCGGCGGCGTGCGCCAGGCAATGCCCGCCAGGCCGCGCTCGTCACCGAGTGAGAACAGCTGGCTGCTCTCGTAGCGCTCGGGTTGGCTCATCAGGGTGTCCAGGACGCCCAGCACCAGACAGTGCCGGGCCTCGTCGCGCAGCAGCAAGGGCCGCGCGAGATCGGCGAAGCTGCGTGGATCGGAGTGAACGGTGACGCGCATGTGAGCCCTTCAGAGATGCCGCTGCCCCCGCGCGGTCGCCCGGGTTGCCTGCCGAGCCCTACCCTGTCACGGCTCAGTCGCGCAGGTAATGGCAGGTGTACCCGCGCGGGTTCTTCTGCAAGTAGTCCTGGTGGTAAGCCTCGGCGAGGGTGAACTCACCCGCCGGCACCACCTCGGTCACGATCGGCCCCGGCCACTTCTTGCTGGCGTCGACCCTCCGGATCACGTCGCGCGCCACCTGCTCCTGCTCGGGGCTGGTGAAGAAGATGACCGAGCGATACTGGCTGCCGCGATCATTGCCCTGGCGGTCTCGGGTGGTGGGATCGTGCATGCGAAAGAACCATCGCTCCAGCAGCTCCGCATAGGAGAGCACCTGGGGATCGAACACGATGCGCACCGACTCCGCATGACCGGTGGTGCCCGTGCTGACGTCCTCGTAGCGCGGAGCCGCGGTCTTGCCTCCGGTGTAGCCCACCTCTGTCTGCACCACGCCGGGGATCTTGCGCAGGATTTCCTCCATCCCCCAGAAGCAGCCACCGGCGAGCACCGCCGTCTGCAGCGAGCCGCGCGGCTCGAGCGTGTTCTCTGGCACCCGCGCCGTGGTCTCCGCGGCCAGAGCCGTGCTCTCCGGTGTTGGCGCCGTGCCTCTTGCCGGCGTGCCTGCTGGCTGCTGGTTGCAGTGCGCGAGCAACAGAAGCCAGGACAGCAGCAGGAAGACGACCCCGCGCCGGGTTGCGAAATGGCGTGAAAACATCTGCACCTCGAGCCTCGTTCCGGCCACTAGCACGCTGGCGCCAGCGCCGGGCATGGATGCGTGCATTTTCCGCCGCACGGGCGAAGAGCAACACCAGTTGCACGGGTGCTCCAATTCGAACCACAGCTGCTCACGCCTGTGCGCAGCGTGCGTGGCCTGCGGCTGGCGCTAGAATCAGACATCCTGCCACGGGAGGCCCCGGATGAGCTTTCGCTTTCTCTCATTTTCCTTAGTGATCTTGGCTGCCTGCTCCGAAGATGACACGGCTGTTCCATGGCTCGAAGGCTCGGGCCTCTCCGACACCACGGACGGCTCGGGCGGGCTGGCCTGCGGCGGCAGGGCGGCTCCAATTACCCCAAACGCCTGCGCGGCGACCGAGCGTGCGGCGGGTGCTGCGGACGAGAGCGCGCTGGGGTTTGCCGCCGACACCTTCCTGCAGCTGATCAGCGGTGAGCACCGCGCGCAGGTGGCCTGGCAGCTCGAGGGTGAGCCGACATCGCGCAGCTCGGAGCTGGTGCTCACGGTGCAGCCGCAGGGCGACGTGCGCTTCGTCGAGCAGACGCTGCGCTCGTCCGGCCTGGGTGAGACCTTCACGTTCGGCAACACGGGCGCGGTCTATTACACGTGCGGCAATCACCTGGCGGTCGACGCCGAGCTGCGCGTGGTCATGCCGGACGGCACGCTCGACGAGACGATCGTGGCCACCATCGAGGCAGAGTCCGGTCTGCACGCACGCGCGCTGCTCAACGTACCGAGCAGCAGCCTGGTTGGCTCGCTGCGCACCGCCGTCGAACAGGGCGGCGCCGATCAGCTGACCCTGACCCTGGGCATCAGCGAGCTGGGCACCGGCCTGGAAGGCAGCCTGGTGGCGAGCTACTCGGAGCCGAGCGCGAACGTCGAGCGCGGCAGGCCCTGCACGACGCTGGGCTCCTTCAGCCTGGCGCAGGGCTGTCCGCTCGGCGCGTACCCGCTCTCCGGCGCCGATGACGTGCAGGGGTTGTCGTTCGCGAGCGCCCTCGAGCGCCTGAACGCGACCAGCCCGACCACGCTTGCAGACACCGGCGCTATGCTGTCCCTGACCTTCACGGCGGAGGCCGAGGGCCGCTGCGTGAGCGTCGATACTCCCGCGACCCTGCCCTCCGTGCTGGAGTTCCCCGGTAGCGTGTCGCTCGAGTCGAGCGACGGCCGTGTCGGCGGCACCATGGAAGTGCAGCTGAGGGCCGAGGCTCGCAATGGCGAGCTGCGGGTCGCCAGCGCTCACACAGAGTACCTTGCTCCGGATGCCACCGGGCTGGCCGAAATGGCGGAGAGCTATGCCATTCGCGAGCCGCTCAGCTGGTCGCGGCTGGAGATGGGAGGCTTCGAGTTCGACGTGGAAGCGCACGAGCAACAGTTCGGCGGCGTGCTACGAGCGATCGGCGGCAACCTGAGCTGTCAGGGCTCGCGGCCGTGCGAAGAGGTGTGCCCCGGACCTGGCTGCACCGTCAGCCCCGCCGAGAAATGGGCGGTGCGCTGGGGGGATATGCGGCTCGGCACGGGCCCCACCCTGCGCGATCGCTGAGCTCGGCCGCTGAAACGCGGGGATACACCCTGCGGCAGCTGGCGATCTGATATGAGGCGACCGTCCCCGCCCGGCGGCAAGAAGCCGGGCGCGGCACGCGCGCCATGTTGCCCCCGCCCCGCCGCACCTCGCTGCTCGAGCGCGCCGGCGCGCTGCCCTGGGCAGCCGCCGCGCTCGCCTGCCTGGCGGCGTGCGCCAGCATTCCCCGCGGTCAATATGGTGTCCGCGAGGTGACAATCGAGGGCGCCGAGCAGCTGGCGGGTGACGCCATCGAGCGCTGCCTGCTCACGATGGAGCGCGACCGCTTCGGCCTGGTGCTGGGCGTGAGCAGCGCCGGCTGCCGGGTGCCCCCCTTCGACCGCTCACCACCCCGGCTGTCGTTGTGGAGCTGGCCCTGGACGGACTGGCCCACCTTGAACCATGCCGTACTGGAGGTCGATCGCCAGCGCATCGAGCGCTTCTACCGCGCGCGCGGCTTCTACGACGCGCGCGTGCTGGAGCTGCGCTACTCGCCGCCCGAAGCCGCCGGGCCCGGAGTCAGCTCGCCGGGCAGCTGCGATCCACGCAGCGAGGAGTGCGAGGTGAAGCTCACCATCGTGGTGGAAGAGGGCCAGCCGCTGCAGGTGGGGAGCGTACGAGTGCACGGGCTGGAGGCCTTGCCGGAAGTGATACGGCTTCGCGTGCTGGAGGGCGCCCTGCCGCTGCCCGGGGCGCGCTTCGACGAGCTCGACTACGATCAGGGCAAGCAAGCGCTGCTGGAGCGGCTGGCGGAAGAGTCGTACGCAGCCGCCACCGTCGGGGGAGAGGTGCGGCTCGATCATGAGCGGCGCCAGGCCCTGGTGAGCTACCAGGTCAACCTGGGCCCCGCGTACCGGCTGGGTCAGCTGGTGGTGGAGGGAGAAGCGGGGCTGCCAGAGGCGCCCATCGTGGCCGCTGCGGGGATCGAGCGCGGAAGGCCGTTCCGGCAGAGCGTGCTCGCGGACGTGCAGCGCGAGGTGTACGCCCTGGGCGCCTTCTCGTCGGTGGAGGTGGAGCGCGAGCTGGACACGGCTGCGCGCGAGGTGAACCTGCGCGTGCTGGTGAAGCCGCTGGCGCCGCACACGTTCCGGCTGGGCGTGGGCATCACCAGCGGCGCGCTGCAGCGCACCACCAGCTCCACGGTGGAGTCCGTGCCGCAGTGGGACACGCACCTGCTCGCGCGCTACGAGCGGCGCCACGTGTTCGGCAGCCTGGGCAAGCTGCGGCTGGAGGATCAGCCGCGCCTGATCTTTGGCGTGCCCTTTCCGGAGCTGCGCCAGGAGCGACTGGGCAACGTGCTGCGCGCGCGCCTCTCGCAGCCGGGCTTGCTGGAGGCGCGCACGGAGCTGATCGCGGAGGGTCTGCTGGACTACGGCCCCGATGCCTTCCTGGGCTTCTTTCGCTGGGACATCGCCCTCAGCATGGGCCTCACCCGCTCCTTCCTGCGCCGCGTGCTGTTCAGCCGGGTGGCGCTGCAACACGATCGCTACCTGGTGGACGACGGCCAGCGCACGAGCGACGGCAGCCCGGTGCCAGCCAGCTATGCCTACACGTTCCTGGAGCAGGAGCTGCGGCTTGATCTGCGCGACGACGAGGTGCGGCCGCGGCAGGGCGCGTGGCTCGCGCTGCGCGCGGCCGAGTCCGTGCGCATGCCGCTCTCGGACTGGAGCACGCTGCTGCTCGCCCCGGACGCGCGCGTGTACGTGCCGCTGCCGTTCGACATGTCGCTGGCCCTGCGCGGTGCACTCGCTGCGCTCACGGTGCGCGCTGCGCGAGCGGATCTGGACGTGGCCAGCCGCGCGCTCGGCCCTTACGCATACCGCCTGCGGGGTGGCGGCGCGCAGAGCAACCGCGGCTTCATCGCCGGCGAGCTGGGCGTGGGCGGCACGGGCGGCATCCGCCGCTGGGAGGCGTCGCTCGAGCTGCGGCTGCGTCTGGGCAGCGCGTTCGGGCTGACCGGCTTCTTCGATCTGGGCGACGTGAACGATCGAGCGCGCTTCCGCTTCGAGCAGGCCAACCCTGCCGTGGGTGGCGGCCTGCGCTACCTCAGCCCGATCGGCACCATCCGCTTTGACCTCGGCTTTCGCGTGGGCAAGCTCGACAGCCCTGCGCGCGACGAGGTCTTCGGCGAGCCCGGCGCGCTGCACCTCACCATCGGCGAGGCGTTTTGAAGCGCCGGCGCTGGTCGCGCGTGCTGCTGCTGGCGGCGCTGGGCGTGCTCGGCGCGCTGGGGCTCGGGCTGGGCGCGCTGCTCCTCGCGCTGCACACCGGGTGGGGGCGAGAGAGCGTACGCCTGATCGCGCTGGCGCAGCTCGGGCCGCTGCTCGCGGGCGAGATTACCGTGACCGAGCTCACCCGCCTGAACGGCTCGGGGCTCGGGCTGCGCGGGCTGCGAGCACGCGATCCTCACGGCACCAGCGTGCTGGAGCTGGCCGAGCTGGAGGTGGATCTCTCGCTGCTCGGGCTGCTCGCCGGGCGGCGGGTGATCGAGCGGGTGGAGCTGCGCGGCCTGCGCGCGGATCTGGCGCAGCTGACGGCGGAGCGCGGCTTGCTCGCCGCCTTTGCGCCGCGCACCCCGAGCCCACCGGAGCCCGCGCAGCCCGCCCCGGAGCCGCTGCGGCTCACCCTCTCGCAGCTGGTGCTGGCCGAGGTCGAGGTCAGCGCCGAGCTGCCGGAGCTGGGGCAGGTGGCGGTGCGCCATCTTGATGCGCGAGCCGCGCTGCAGCTGGACGACACGATCACCGCCGAGCTCGAGCAGCTGAGCACGGAGCTCTGGCGCGCTGGCTCGCGGCTGGGCGCGCTCGAGTCGGCGCGTGGCCGCTATGTCAGCGCGGGCGCCCCCAGCAGCCTGGCGCTGGTGCTCGAGCTGGCGGGGAGCCGCTGGCAGCTCGAAGGCAGTGGGCTCTTGCCGGGAGATGCCGCCTTCGAGACGGCGCCGCTCGCGCTGCAGCTGACGGCTCGCGACATCGACGCCCGGCTGCCCGCGGCGCTGGGCCACCCGGAGTGGGGCGAGGGCTGGGCGCAGCCGCTGGCGCTGCAGCTGGCGCTGTCGGGGAGCGCCGGCACGCCACGCGCCGAGCTGAGCGCCACGACCCCGGCGGGAGAGCTGCACGCCAGCGCCAGCCTGAACGCGGAGCGGCACGCGCAGCTGAGCCTGTCGACCGCAGGCCTCGCTCTGGCGCGCGCCTACGCGGCGCTGCCAGCGGGCACCTTGCAGGGCACCTTGACTGCACGGGCGCAGCTGAACGATGCGCCGCTCGCGCAGCAGCTCGAGCAGCCCGAGGGCGTGCCCGTGCAGCTGCGCTTCAGCGCAGGCCGACTGGATGAAGCCGCGCTGCCGGAGCTCTCGCTGGAGCTACGGCTGCTGGCGCAGGGCGTGCGCGAGCTGTGGCTACAGCTGAAGGGGGACGAAGGTACGCTGGAGCTGCGCGGCGAGGCAGACCGTTCGGGCCAGGGTCGCGGCTCGTTACGGCTAGCCCTGCCTCACCTGGAGCGGCTGCCGCGCGTGCCGGCCCTGCCCCGGTTTGCCAGCGGAGCGCTCGAGCTGCGCAGTGACTTCGCGCTCGAGCGAGCGCAGCTCTCCGCGCAGGGCACGCTGTCGCTGGCTCAGCTGGCGCTGCCCGGCACGGCGCTCGACTCGCTGCAGGCATCGTTCCGCGTTGCGGGGGACGTGGCGCTGCCGCGGCTCACCCTGGCAGTGAAGGCGGCGGGTCTGCGCGCGGGCAGCGCGCTGCTGGAGCGCGCGGAGCTCCAGGCGGACGCGCGGCGCACGCCCGACGCGGTGCTGCTGGCGCTCTCGGCGCACGGTCGGGCCTGGGGCAAGCCGTTTGAGCTCGCGCTGGAGCGGGCGCGCATCGGCCTGGATGGCTCGCTGGAGGTGCGCGCCCTGCGCGCCAGCGCGCTCGGCCAGCGGCTGACCTTATCCGGCAGGCAGAGCGCGAGCGGCGATGCGGGGCTGGTGCTGAGCGCGCCGGAGCTGGAGCTCGCGCCGCTGTCCGAGGCTCTCCAGCTGCAACCGCCGCTCGCCGGCACCCTGGCGCTGCACGCCACTGCGCACGGCACCCTGGCCGGGCCGCGGGTCACCGTCTCGCTGCAAGGTCGCGAGCTGCGCGCCGGAGCCGGCCCCGTGCTGAGCCTGAGCAGCGAGGCGGAGCTCGATGCGCGCCAGGGTCGCGCAAAGCTGGAGGCACGCGCGGAGAGCAACGAGGGTGCGCAGCTCTCGGCGCAGGCCAGCGCCGAGTTTGCGCGGGGTCGCCGCGCGAGCTGGGCCGCGCGCATCGACAGCGCGCGCCTGTCTGCCGAGCTCGCACTGCAGCGGCTGGACCTTGCAGCCGTGGAGCCGTACCTTGCGGCGCCACTGCCGGTCAGCGCGCGCGGAGACCTGCGGCTGCAGGTGCAGGGCTCGCTGCGCGAGCTGGAGCTGGTGACCGAGCTCGAGGCCAGGGTCGCAGAGCGCGGCTCGCCGGAGCAGACGGACGTGCAGGTGCAGGCGAGCTACGCGCGCGGCGCAGCCCGCACGGCGCTCGTGCTGAGCGACGGCAGAGCACCCTGGCTGAAGGTGGATGCGGAGCTCGCTCACCCGCAACAGAGCACGGCCGCGCTGCTGGCCGATGCGGCGCAGCTGTTGCAGCGCAGCCGCTGGCAGGCGAGCGTGCAGCTCAGCCGGCGCCGCCTGGAGCACCTGCCGTTCACCAGCACGGTGCCCGCCGAGCACCGCGGCGTGGAGGTGCAGGCGCAGCTGAGCGCGACACACGCTCCCGAGCAGGAGCCGGAGGCGCAGCTGGCGCTGGAGGTGTACCAGCCCAGGCAAGCCGCAGGCACGGCCTGCACCGGGCTCGAGACGGCGCTGGCGCTGCAGGCGCGGCTGAGCGCCGGCCAGCTCGACAGCGAGCTCGGGCTCTCGCGCGAGTCGCAGCGCCTGGCCCGGTTGCAAGCGCGCTCCCGGCTCGAGCTGACGGCGCTGCTCGCGGGCGGCGGCGGTGTGAAGCTGTCAGGCCTCACCCTGGCGGCGCAGCTGGAGGACGTCGAGCTCTCTTCCCTGCCCTATCTGTGCAACCAGGTACACGGGCGCCTGCGCGGCAGCGCATCCGCGCGTGAGCTGCTCGGTGCTGCTCCGCAGCTCGAGGCAAAGCTGCAGGCGCAGCGCCTGAGCCTGGACGGCGAGCACTTTATCGACGCGCAGCTGAGCGCCGGCGTGCAACTCCCGCTCGGCACCTTGAGCCTGCAGCTCGAGCACGGCGGCACTCGCTCCAGCGTGGAGGCGCGCGTGCCGCTGGAGCGCCACGGTAACGCCCTGCAGGTGCCGGCGGCTGCACCCCTGGCCGCGAGCGTCTCGCTCGACCGCTTGCCGCTGGCGGCGCGGGTGCCGGAGAGCGCTCCGCTCAGCCGCGTGTCGGGTAGCCTCAGCGGGCAGCTTCGTTTGACGGGGACCCGCAGCTCTCCGCAGCTCTCCGGTCAGCTCAGCCCGGAGGCGGTCGGTTTCACCGCGACGGCGCTGGCGCAGCCGCTCTCGGACATCGCCGGGCGCATCGTCATCGAAGGCGAGAGCGTGCGCTTCGAGCGCCTGACCGCGCGGGACGGCGACGGCGAGCTTCGCCTGGACGGGCGGCTCGCGCTGCGGCCCTCGGCGCGCGCAGCCGATGCCGAGCTGACCCTGGTGGCCAAGGAGTTTCCGCTGCGCCAGCAGGGCCGCGCCGCCGGTGAGCTGGACGCCAGCTTGCGCCTGAAGCTGGGCCTGGACGCACGCGCCGCGCGGGTGGCCATCGAGGCGGAGGATGTCTCACTCTGGCTGCTCGGCGGCGATCTACGCCAGGGCATCGATCTGGAGCCGCACCCCGATCTGATCGATCCGCGCGCGCCACGCGCGAATGCTCAGCCGTCGGACGCCGAGGCAGCTGCGCCCGCGCTGCCCATCGAGCTCTCGCTGAGAGCGCGCGACTCGATCTGGGTGCGGCGCGAGGACTTTGCTGCAAAGCTCTCGGCCGAGCTCACGGCCAGCAGCAAGCAAGGGCAGCTGCGCGTGCACGGGCCCGTGATCTTGCGGCGCGGCTACCTGCAGCTCCTGGGCAAGGTGTTCGAGCTGCGCGATCGCAGCCGCATCGATTTCGTGGGCGGTGATACACCCGACCCGGTGCTCGACCTGCGCGCGGACGCCGACACGCGCGGTCAAGGCCAGCGCGTGAGCGTGGAGATCACCGGGCGTGCCCGCGCTCCGGTGTTGAGGTTCCTGATCGATGATCAGCCGGTGAGCGCGGGCGAGGCCGCCCAGGCCCTGTTCGCCACGGGGGCTGCGCCCGGCGCGGCCACCCAGCAGGTCCAGTCGTTCGTGGGTGGGCTGAGCGGCGGGCTGTTTGCGCTCTCCGCACGCCGCGAGCTGGGCGAGATGATGCCCATCCTGCTGGTCGAGCCGGCCACTGCCGGCAGCGGCTCGCGCGTGCGTGCGGGCTTCGAGCTGGACTCGCTGATCCCGCGCTTTCTGCGGCGCTTCATCCGCGGTGTGTACGTGGAGGGCATCATCGCTGGCGCCGATGAGCAACAGCAGCAGGACACCGCGGGCGGTGTGTTGCTCGAGCTGTATTTGCCTCACGATCTGGTCACGTCGGGCCAATACGGGCCCGGCGAGACGTGGAGCCTGGATCTGGGCTGGGAGCCCTGAGCCTGCCGCGCTGTCACTGGTCCCTCCCCTTAAGCACCACGGCTCGCGTAGCGTACTAACGCGAGGGCTCGCCGGCTGCGCGACAGCGCAATCGGCAGCAGAGAGAGGACCGTCAAAATAATGTCACAGGACAAAGCGA
>JAICQL010000001.1 GCA_025937895.1 Polyangiaceae bacterium
CCGGTGGCACGCCAGGAACTGGCGCAAGGGCTTGGCAGTGGCGCGGCCCCCACCCACGCTCTCCCCCTGGCCCAAGCTCTCCCGTGAGCCCTGCCCTTGCCCCCGCCTCCGCGGGATGGGAGTTTCCGGCAGTAGTGCTAGATGGGCTCGCCGCGAGCGTTTACCTTGACCAGCTCGAAGCCGATGCCGTCGAGGGTGGGCATCACCGTGGCGGCGTCGCCAGCAACGACGATGACGAGCTCGGAGCGGGAGCAGACGGTCTTGGCGGCCTGGTTGGCCTGCTCGAGGGTGACGGCGGCGATGCGGCTGGGCCAGCGCTCGAACCAATCGAGGGGGCGATTGTGCAGCGGGATCTCGGCAAAGCGTCCACCCAGGCGCTCGATGCTCTCGAACGTGGCTGGGTAGCCGAGGAGCAGGCCGTTCACGGCATCATTGCGCTCCTGAGCCGTCAGCGGGCGGGTGGTGCACACCTCCGCGAGCTCGCGCAGGATCTCGTCCAGGCTTGCCCGCGTGACGTCGCTGCGCACGTCGCCGAACACTCCAAAGAAGCCCGCCTGGCGAAAGCGCTGGAAGATGCTGCCGGCGCCGTAGGTGTAGCCCTTGTCTTCGCGCAGGTTGAGGTTCACGCGGCTGGTGAAGGCCTCACCGAAGCTGCGGTTGAAGACGGTGCTCGCGAACAGATCTTCGGCATCGGCGCCCGGGGCGCGCCGCATCACGCCGATCGCGCTCTGCGCGGCGCCGCCGTAATTGGCGAAGAATAGCTTGCCGGTGGCGGCGTTTGCCAGCGGGCGTGCCTCGGTGCTGGGCTGCCCCGTCCAGTCACCAAAGGCTCGCCCGAGCTCACGCTCCACGACCTCTTGCTCGATGCCGCCGGTGACGATGAACGTGCTGCCCTCGGCGGCCATCAGGCGCTTGTAGTGGGCCTTGACATCCGCGTAGCTGATGCCCTCGAGTGTATCCCGGGTGCCCTGGGGCAGCGCGCCTGCGTAGCCTTTGCCGAACAGCCCGCGAAACATCGCGCTGCGCCGCCCGTAGCTCGGGTCCGCCTCCGAAGCGATGGCCTGCGCGATGAGCTGCGCCTTGCGACGCTGAAATTCCTTCTCGTCCAGCTTCGGACGGCGCACCACGTCTGCCAGCACGTCGACCGTCGGCGCGAAGTTCTCGGCGATGAGGTCCAGGCTCAAGATCACGCCGTCGGTGCTGGCGGAGATCTTCAGATCGGTGGCAAGGCCCTGCAGCTTTTCGCTCAGCGCCAGCGCATCCAGCTTGCCCGCCCCTTCGTCGAGCAGGTCTGCCATCAGGTAGGTCAGGCCCTCCTTGCCGACAGGGTCTGTCTCCGAGCCACGCGGCACTACGAACAGCAGTGAGACCAGCGGCACGTTGCCGTGCTTGCGGTACAGCACTCGCGAACCGGTGCTCAGCTTCCATGCTGTGGGCGATGGCGGCGCCCATGCAGGAGGCGGACCCGGCTCGGGCAGCTCCGCCAGCGCGGCCGCCTCGGCGGCGGACGGGGTGGGCCCGCCCGAAGCGGCGGGCGGCTCGGCGGCGGCGGGCGGAGCCGATGCCGCCTGCTGCCCTCCGCAGGCCAGCGCGAGTGCCAGCGCCAGACCGGTGATGGGCTGGCTCACGGTGCGAATCGATCGCCGAACGGGCGCAGGTGAAGTCACTGCGCACCTCCTTTCACGGCAGAGGGCTGCGCGGGGGTCACGTCCGTCTGCTTCTGACCGGGGAGAATGTCGAGGCGCACGGCCTTGTCGAGCTGAATCACCTGCTTGGCAGCCTGCAACACCTTCTCCGGCGTGGCCTCCAGGTAGCGCGCCAGATCTTGCTGCAGGTAATCGCCCTTGCCGGTGTGCAGGAAGTAGGCGGAGATCGTACTGGCGCGCGACTGCACGCCTTCGATCCGCTCGTAGAAGCCCTTCTTGTAGTTGGCCACCGCACGCGCGAGCTCCGCCGCGCTGGGCGGCGTGGCCAGCGCCTTGGTCAAGGCCTTGGTCAGCTCCGCGTACAGCGCGTCCACGGTCTGACCCGGCGCTGCCGTGGCGTCCACGATGAAGACGCTGGAGAGCGCCTGCGACATCTGGAACACGTTCACGTCCTTGGCGATCTTCTTGTCATAGACCAGCGGCAAATACAGACGGCTGGTCTTGCCCTGAGCCAGCACGCTGGCGAGCAGATCGAGCTCTGCATCCCCAGCCGCAAACAGGGCGGGCGAATGCCAGGCGAGGAAGATGCGGGGCAGCGGCACATCGTCCGTCTTTTGGACGTGGAGGGCACGCGGCACCGGCGGCGGCGGGCTGGGCCGGGGCGAGCGCGTGCCCGCGGGGATCGAGCCGAAGTAGTGCTCGATCAGCTCCTTGGCGTCCGCGCTCTGAAAGTCGCCCACCAGGGTCAGCGCTGCGTTGGAGGGCACATAGTACTGCTGGAAGAACTGCTTGACGTCATCCAGGTTGGCCGCCGCCAGATCCGCGTGGGAGCCGATCGGGGTGTGATGATACGGGTGGCCCTGCGGGTAGAGCGCCTCACCCAGGTACCAGAAGGCCATGCCATACGGCGTGTTCTCGTAGCGCTGCCGCCGCTCGTTCCTCACCACCTCACGCTGGTTGTCCAGCTTCTCCTGGGTCAGCGCCGGCAGCAGGTTCTGCATCCGGTCCGCTTCCATGAACAGCGGCGTCTTCAGGTAGTTACTGGGTACCGTCTCGAAGAAGTTCGTGCGATCGCTGCTGGTGGTGCCGTTCACCGCCGCGCCGATCGGCTCATAGGGCTTGAAGTACTCGTGATCGAAGTTCTTCGAGCCCTGGAACATCAGGTGCTCAAACAGATGAGCAAAGCCGGTGCGCCCCGGCCGCTCGTGACCGGAGCCCACCAGGTACAGCACCTCGACCGAGGTGACCGGGAGCGAGTGATCTTCGCTCAGCAGCACCGTCAGGCCGTTCTTCAACTGGTACTGTTCCACGGGTATCTGCGGCACGGCAGAGGTGCCCGCAGCTCCGAGCGCGACGCTGAGAACGAGCGGAAGGCAGTTCATGGGGCCGAACCTTCGTTCGGCCCTGCTCGAATGTCAACTTACCCTCGCCGAGAGAGCCGCTGGCTCGAGCTCAGCGGGGCAGCGCGCCTCAGAAGCGGGACTGGACTGCCAGACCGAGAACGCCGGAGCCGATGATCGGAGCCACCATCGGACGCGGCTTCACCGGCACATCTTCCTGCGGCGGGGCCGCATAATAAAGCGCCGAGGTGAGCAGGTAGCCGGTGGAGAAGCCCACCAGGTGCCCCAGCAGCACATCGCTGGCCCAGTGGTTATCAGAGACGATGCGCAGCATGCCCGTGCCGAGAGAGACGCCGAGCGCGCCCATGCAAGCGCCCAGGTCGGCAGCAAAGCTGCCGTACAGCGCCAGCCGTTGATGGTGCGCGCAGGTGAGCCCCGCGAACGTGGAGCTGGCCGTGGCGTGGCCGCTAAAGAACGAGCGATTGCGCGCGTCCGTGCGGCAACCGCTGTCCGTGCTGGGATCGCACGTCTCCCCGTACGGGCGCTCGCGACTGACCAACTGCTTGGCGAGCCGATTGCTGAACTCGGTCAGGCCGAACGCCTCCGCGTTGATCACCGTGAGCTGCCAGGCAATGTCCGGCCGCCCATGAATCCAGCCGGCAACGAGCCACGGATCGATCACCATCGCCTGCAGCGCAGTGCCGGCAAGCAGCACGTTGCTGGTCTGGTGGGCAATGCTGCGAGCCAGCGGGGAGCTCACCCTTAGCGCGCGCTGCGCGCCTCGATCGAAGAGCACGGGGCCCGTCCACTCGGCGTCTGGCTCCGCCTTCAAGATCGCGCCCTGACCGAAGGCTCCCGCGATCAACAGCGGAGCGACGATATACTCTGGCCACCCTACCTGGCGATGCGCCGGGTTCAGCTCGACCTTGCCTGCGTCGAAGGGGCCTGCACCGAAGGAGCCTGCCTCGAGGGAGCCTGCATCGACGGCCCGCCCCGTCGCAGTCGCCTCCGGCTCTTCAGCGGCTGCTCGTACACCGTGCAACAGGAGCACCAGCGCACACGACCACGCCAGCCAGCCCCGGACGTGCGCTGCGCGAGCAACTTCGCTAGATCTGTGCCCCGCTTCACGCAGGGTGAAGAATTGCAGCATACTGGACGAGGGAGACGGGCACCTACATCAGCACGCAAACGTCCGGCTGCGGAAGGAGCACACCCCCATCGTAGCTCGAGGTGCAGCTCGCGTCTCTCATCCTTCGCGCCCATTACCGACTCCAGCGGCAGGGCCGCTGGTAGCCAGCCGCTCCGAGGCACCCGGCAGATCGCAGCGCGACGCCCGGAAGAGCCTCAGTAGAGGCTCATCAGGCCTTCCGTGCCCGGCAGCGACCTCCGCTCGAACTCCTCCGAGATCCAGCGTGCCTTCGACGGCCTTCCTGGATTGCGGTAACCGTACACCACCGTCCAACGTGTGGCGCTGGTCGGCTTGCGAGGAGTCACGCCGTGCAACGCATGCGTCCACATCAGGATCACCGTGCCGGGGGGCGAGCTCAGATGCTCGATGCGCAGCGGCTCCCCTGTGAGCGGATGGCGCTTGCCGTCGAGCCACACGCGCTGCAGCTCCTCGTCCGTCTGCGCCAGGATCTGCGAGTCGCGAAACAGGTGACTGCCCGGCACCGCCTTCAGGCCGCCGTCGTCCGCGGCGAAGCCGTTGAGATAGAAGAAGATGCGCAGGAAGCCCAGGCTTGGCTCGTCGTCGGCGTATTCGTGCGTGTGCCAGCGCAACCCGGGATTGTCCGCCAGGCGATTCAGGGCGACGCAGTGATCGTAGCGGATGTCGTGCCCCAGCACGCTGCGCGCCAGCGCCAGCAGCTCTGGGTGCCCAATCAAGCTGGCGAGGAAGGTGTCGTGCTCGGCAGCGAACTTGCTCGGGGTGGGTTCCTCCGTGCGCCCATAGCCGAACGGCTCCTGTAGAGCGGCGATGCGCTTCAGCGCCTCTGTCAGCAGCGCGCGCGCGTCGGCGCTGACAATGCCCGGCAAGACCAGATGACCACGCTCGTCGAGCTCCGCCTTCTGCTGCGGGCCGAGAACGTAAGGACTGAAAAGTTGTAACATAGGGCTGGCACTCAGATGCCCGCTACATCACATGCCGCCTGGCGCAGAGACAAGGCTCTGCAGCTCGTCCGCTCGGGTGGGCGAAGGTAGGGACTCAGCCGGGCGGGAGCCGGAGCCCAACCCGCCGGCGCGGGCAGCCACGACAGCATTTTCTCCGGCTCCTTTGCCGGCGCCTCGAGCGGCCGTTCCTATGGATATCTATGGCTTTCGACCGCTCGCTGTATCCCTGGCGACCGCTGGTGCTCGACGCTGCCACGGCGCATCGAAGCGGAGAGCTCTGCTACGAGGCAGACGGTACTGTGCGGCTCAGGTGCACGGCCCTGGGCGAGCCGGGGGAGAGTGTCCGGATCACTCCGGACCACCAGTACCCCTGTGTCTTGCCGACGTTCCTCGCTCTGGACAAGGCGCTCTCCAGCACGTCCAACTCGCCTCGCCTGCGCTCCGGCAAGACCCTGCGCGAGGCCTTTGAGCTCGAGTACCGGGGCTATCTCGAGCTGCTCGCCCACACACAGGCCGCGGCCGATATCTGGGAGCCCGACTACGGGAGCTACGTCTATGATCGCCGGACCGGTGATCTGTATCTGACGGCGCCCGAGTACTGGCACCGGCTGGCTTTGCTCACCAGCAACGCCAAGCTGCTCACCGATCCACCGGGCAAGATGACTGCAGAGGACATCCGCGAGCGCCTCGCCGATACGGTCGTGGGCTTCGTCGGTGCCAGCCTGGGCAGCAACGTGGTCGAGGGTGTGTTGCGGGAAATGCGGCCGCGCGCGGCCAAGCTCGCCGATCCCGACTACCTGGAGGTGACGAACCTGAATCGCCTGCAACACGGCTCGCTGCGCTACCTCAGCCAGCCGCGCTCGAAGCGCGATGACCCCAGGAATGGCTTCGAGACACGGTTCGTCAGCAAGCTCGAGCTGCTCGCGTACGAGAACCAGCTGGTGGATCCGTTCATGCAGTGGTTCCTCTACCCGGAGGGCATCACGGTCAGCAATCTCGACGAGTTCTTGCTGGGAAACGGCGTGGAGCCGCGGCTCGACTACGTGGTGGAGGAGGCGGACGACGTGCGCATCAAGATTGAGATTCGCAAGCGCGCACGCCTGCACGGCATCCCGGTGCTCATGGCCAGCGACCTGGGCCACCGCTCGCAGGCGCAGGTACAAGACTACTCGCGTGACCCGGGCGCACCGCTCGGCTTCCGCGTCCCGGATCAGGAGTTGCTGGCGCTCCTGGAGCGCTGCCTGAGCAGCGGTGACCGTGCCGACTTCTTCGGCCTGGCCCGGGGCCTGCTGGGTGACGACTTCGCCGTGGACGAATACCGGGACTGGATGGAACAGCTCGGCGAGCAGCCGACGAGCAGCATTCCCCAGTCGGGAGCGGTGGCTCAGCTCTCCGGCGCCCTGCTGGGCAAGCTGCTGGCTCTGCATCGGCTGGGGCACGACGTGGGCGAGCGAGTGCTCATCGACACGCGCCGTCTATTGATGCTGGTGGATCGGAGCTAGGGATGGCTGCACCCGACTTGCCCGCTGCTCCACCATCCCCTGCCTCCCGGGCCTTCGCGGCCTGGCAGCTCCCGGTGCTGGAGCCGGCGGAGTTCCACGCGCTCGGCCCGAGCCACGGCCATGTGCTGGGCCCCGAGCAGGCGCGGTACCTGCTCTCCTTTTCGCTCCTTGCCCCCTCGTCACACAACACCGTGCCGCAAGCCTATGAGCTCGACTGCGGCGGGGACCGCATCGCCATCTACCTGCGGCGCCAGCTGGTGCTGCCAGAGTCGGACCCGGACGGCCGCGAGGCTCTCGCCAGCGTCGGCTGTGCCATTGAAAACCTGGCGCTCGCGGCGGAACAGTACGGCATCAGCTGTCGCTGGCAAGCTCGCCCCGAGCTTGGCTGGGGCGACGTGACACCGAGCCCGAGTGACGGCGAGACCTGCCTGGGTGAGCTGCTGCTGGCATCAGCGCCGCTGCCCGAGCAGACCCAGCGAGCGGACAAGCTGCGCGCGATGCTGGAGCGGCGAAGCGTGCGGGCCGAGTTTGATAGCGCACGGCAGCTGCCGGATGCGGTGAGGAGCGCGCTGACGCGCGCGCTCGAGCCACCGATCCGGCTCAGCTCGTTCGAGTCGGCGCAGGACAAGTTTGCCTGGGCCAAGCTGGACGAGCTGGCGATGAAGCACAAGCTGGAGGAGGAGCCCTTTCGACGCGAGCTCGGCGAGTGGCTGCTGCCCAATGAAGACGGCGACCGCCCGCGCGGCATGCGAGGGCGTGAGTTCGGCTTCGATGACCGGGTAACGCGCGAGCTCTCGGCGCGGCTGCGCGGCGAGGCGCCCATGCCGGTCGATCAGCTCGCCAGCCTCGCGCGAGCTGGCCGGATCGGGCTGTGCAGCGCGAGCGCCATCTGCGTGCTGTCCTGCGCGGACGCTTCGCCGGCGAGCGCCATCGTCTCTGGCCGCGTGTTTCAGCGCTGCGCGCTGGCGGTGGCGGCAGAGGGCTTCGTCTGCGCCGTTCACACTGCCGTGTGTCACGTGCCGCACGCACGAGCGATGAGCCAGGCCACCTTGATGAAGTCGCTGCCACCCCATCTGATCTTTCGCCTGGGCGTTCCCCTCCACGCAAGAGACGGCCAGCGCCCGCACTCCGCGCGACCGGAGCTGACGGAGTTGCTCACGACGAGCGTCAGCGGACGGTGAGCTTCAGCTAGCAGGGCTCGGCGACGACGATGTCCACGTCGCCACGGATTGTCTCTGCCAGACGAAACCCCGTCGCCTCGAACAACTCGCTGAGCTCGTCGCTCGAGCGCTGCCTGCCCTCGCCGAACTCCACCAGCATCTGAAGATCGAGCCAGGCCACCTGGGGCGACGTCGCGCCAGGTACGAGCAGGTGCTCCACCACGAGCACCCGCCCGCCCGGGCTGACTGCAGCCCTGCAGGCACGCAGAATCGCCAGGCACTGCTCGTCTGGCCAATCGTGCAAGATATCCGAGAGCAAATACGTATCGCCCTGCGGCACGCGCTCGAAGAAGCTGCCTGCCTCGACCTTGCAGCGCGCGGCCACGCCGGCAGCCGCCAGCAGCGCTGGAGCGTCCGACACGACCGCCGGCAGATCGTAGAGCACACCCGTCAGCGCGGGATGGCGACCGAGCACTGCCCCCAGCAGCTGACCGCGGCCCCCACCCACATCCACCACCAGAGAGGACCGGGCAAAATCATAGCGGCGCACCAGCGCTGCGATGCGCGCCGGGCGAGCCCCGGCCATGACCTGATCGAAGGTGGCACCATCTTCGGGATGGAGCTGGTTATACTGCCACTTGCCCATGCCATGCGCGTGCTCGAAGGCCGAGCGCCCCGTCTGGATGCCATGGCCAAGTGCGGCCCAGGACTGCAGCGTGTAGGGGGCACCGAGAAACTCGATGGAAGGGACCCGCGTCTGCGGATGATCACGACGCAAGTGCCGTGACAGGGGCGAGTGCGCGAAGACCCCCGGCGCAGTCTCGCTGAACACGCCGGAGCTGGCCAGCGCCCGCAGCAGCCGCGCCAGCGAGCGAGCATGGCAGCCAGCTGCGCTGGCCAGCGCAGCTGCGCTGAGCGGCTCCTCCGCGAGCAGATCTGCGATACCAAGTCGCACGACCGTGTACAGCGCGAACGACTGCCGGTAGCCACGCATCAGCTCGAGCAAGAGTGCATCCGGCGGCAAAGCGGCACGTGGAGGATGGGTCATGGCGTGCGTCCGAGTATTAGCATGTACGCGTTTGCCGAGGCGAGCGCATCCGGCGGCGCGCGCGGCCGGCTGCGCGTGCCAGCCAGTCGAGTCATCGACGGCAGCTGCACACAACACGATATGGCAATGTTTCGACTTTTTTACTCAGGTGCACTGCTCCGATGCCGTTCCGATCAGCGGTTAAATGGCTCTCATAGATGGACTGCACGCTTGCAAGCACGGCGACCAGCTGTCAGTGCCGCCGCCGGCACGGCAGCACGCTGCCGGTGAAGCCACGCCTGCCGCACCCCACTTCTCACCACTGCCACCGCTGATCCCGATCAACGAGCTTCTGGAAGCGCCGGAAGCTGTGAGCGCTTTGGGTCACGCGCGCCCGGAGGAAGCAGCTGCGCTGCTGCGGGTGGCCCGCTGGTCGCGCGACTTTCTCACCCATCCGCATCCGGAGCTCGGTCGGCCGGGGCAGGTCTGCCCCTATGTCAGCAGCTCGATCCGCGAGCGCCGCTTTCTGCTAACCTTCATTCGCAATGCTGCCTCCGCCACCGGCAGGGCAGAAGAAGCGCTGCTGCAGCTGTGCGACTACTTCGTGCAGATGGAGCCAACCTGCGGCCGACAGACGCAGCGGAAGACGATCGTGGTGCTGTTCCCCGATCTGCCTACCGAGCGCACGGGTGAGCTGATCAATGGCATGCACCAGCGGCTAAAGCCTCACTTCCTGAGTCGCGGCCTGATGCTCGGCGAATTCTACGCAAAGAGCGAGAAGCGCGGCCTGCACAGCTCTCAGTTCAGGCCCCTTCGCTCGGACACGCCCTTACTGGTCATTCGTGCGATGGTGCTGACCGACATTGCATTTCTGTGCGACGACCCGCTGTTCGTGCGCCGCTTCCTGGACACGTTCGCTGAGCGTGGTTGCGATGAAGTTCTCTCGTACATGGAGCGCAAGCGGGAGGAATTGACCGAGGCTCAGCTCGCGATGCTGCTCGGGCAGGTCGCCAGTGCCAGAGCGGCGGAGTCCGTGGTGCGGCAGACGCAGCCGCCCCGACAGTCGTCGCACGCGGCCAGGCCGCGCTGAAGGATGGCGTAGGATTGAGCCTCACCGCGGCATACCTCGTCCTTCCGCGCTTGTCCGAAACGCCACATGTTCAAGCGCGCGGCGCAGTGATATTTGTCCCTCCGGGGCGATTGCACGCAGCCGATCAGGGGTAAAGAGCTCGTCCCCAGCGCCTGGAGGACGAGTCTGTCTCGAGCCTTGCGCGAGATGGCCGCACGCCGGCGCGGCGTATTGACCATCTATATTGCACCAGTGAAACACTGTCTGCCCGGAGGCATGGATGGCGGCCCAACGCGAATCATTCGAAACGTTCGATCCAGCTGAAGAGCCTGCCAGTGAGTTGACGCGAATCCAGCGCGTCATGCCGTCGCGCACGGTGCCCGTGCAAAGGCTCCAGTACCATCTGATCGCGGCGCGCGCAACGCGCCACCCGCTGCTCGAGCAGGCCTATGAGCTGTGGAGAGACGTGTGGCAGGCCACCTTTCTGGAGGCGGAGGGCCTTGCCGAGCTCCGCTCCGACGAGTTCACGCGGCAGGACGAGATCGGCATCCTGACCCTGGGCACCACGTGCGTCTCCGTCACCGCGCTACGCTGGCTCGACCTGTCCACGGCGCGCTTCCGTGACGACTCCTACTTCAAGCCCTGGCCGCGCGAGGCACTACGCGCACTCGGCAATGGCATCGTCGGGGTATCGAGCAACGCCGCGGTCCATCCCGACTGGCGCGGCACCTTGCTGGCTCCGCCGGAGGGCAGCAGCGCGCAGCCCGTGCGCATGGTGTACGCAGCGGTCGGGCTCACCTTGCAGCGCTTCTTCGAGTCGTCCGCGATCCACTCCGTGGCCGTCACCCGCAACGACCGGCGCATGGATAGGGTCTGCCATTCGCTCGGCGCGACCAGCCTGGGCCGCATCGTGCACCATGGGGTAGACGCCGACTTGATGTACTTTCCGCCTCGAGATCGCGGTCAGCTCGAGCCGGCGCTGGGCCAGCTCTGGCAGCGCCGCCAGCACCTGCGACAGGCCACCATGCCGTGACTAACGAACGTGCGCCGACGGCTTGGCCGCGAGCGGCGCCTGCAGCCAGGGAAGGAAGGGCTGCGTCCCCTGAGCACGGCGAGCCTCTTGCACCATGCGGATCACCCGGTGCGGCGCCAGGGAGCCATGCTTGCCGTTGCCCAGAAAACGCGCGGCCGCCCCGACCGAGGCGAACACCCGGTGCGGATAATCCGGGCGGGAGAACAACGACACGCCCGCGACGATGGAACGCACCGTGGCGGCTCGGAACCCCTCCCCTTCGAACACGACCGCCGAGCGATCTACGACCCCATTGAAGCGCTTCAGGCAGCTCACCAGCTCGATGCGCACCTCGAGCGGAGGCACGATTGCGTGCTCATCCACGACCGTCAGGATGAGCAGCGGCTCCTGCAAGGTGGCGTACAGCTCGGCGGCCAGCTGAGCCGAGCGCCGTACGGTTTGCACGGTGGTCTTGCCGAGAAACACCGCGAGCACGACACGGTCACAGACCGCCAGTACGGCGTCCCGTGTTGCAATGTCTATTCGGATGTCCATCGCGCCCGGGCAGATAAACACGGAACCAGCACTTTTGCCAGCGCCGCCGCTGCACGAGCCGCGTCCAATGGGGCGTGAGCCGCTCGAGCTGCACGACGCGAGCTCCTGGAGAGGCGCCGGCGCCCCTGCTGGTGCGCACCGTACTCCGTGCTGCTCGAGGCGCCCCAACAGCCCGGCGGGCCAGCGGACCTGGCCGCGAGCTCACACGCGAAAAGCGGCTGGATCAGCGCCCTGCGTCGGCGGGCTTCGCCCGCTTCGGCAGCTCGATCTTGGGCTTCTGATCGTGGCGGCGATACAAGGTCAGCACGCGGCCGCTGTGTTGCACCAGATGGCTACGGGTCTGCGCCAGGATATGGGCGGAGACTTCGGCGGGCTCCACCGCACACTCGGTGTTGAAGCGCACCTTGATCAGCTCGTGCGCCGCCAGCTGGGCCCGGATCTGCTCGATGACCCCGCCGGCCATGCCCTTGGAGCCGATCTGCACGACCGGCTTCTGAGAGTGCGCCAAGCTGCGCAAGTACTGCCGCTGCTTGGCGGTGAGCTCAGGTTCCATGAGGGCGGGCTCTAGCTCAGCCCGCCCTCCGGGTCCACTGTGAATGCGCCGCCGGCCCCCGGCAGCCGTCACATCACGGTCACTGATTTGGCCAGATTACGCGGCTTGTCGATGTCATAGCCCAGCTTCAGAGCCGAATAGTACGCATAGAGCTGCAGCGGAATCACGGTGAGTATCGGCGATACTGCGGGGTGGTGCGGCGGCAAGGCCAGCACTTCGTCCACCAGGCCGCGCACCTCCTCGTCGTCGCCAGCGGCGACCGCGGTGATGTGCGCCCCACGAGCCTTCAGCTCGCGCAGATTGCCGAGCATGCGCTCGCGTGTCTCATCGGGGGGCACCAGCGCCCACACCGGCAGGCCCGGCTCGATCAGCGCCAGCGGGCCGTGCTTCATCGCGGCGCCAGACAGGCCCTCTGCCGGCACATAAGCGATCTCTTTCAGCTTGAGCGCGCCCTCTTGCGCGACCGGTACGTTGGCGCCGCGCCCCACGAACATGGTGAACTTGGAGCCGCCGAAGCGCTGAGCGATGGCCTTGCACGCCGGCGCGTGTTCCAGCATGAAACGTACCTGCGCTGGCAGCTGCTCCAGCGCCTTGACCCAGGTGCGCCCGTCGGTGGCGCTCAGGTCACGCATGCGCGCAAACTGCAGCGCCAGGAGCTCGGTGGCCAGCACCTGCGCGGTGAAGGCCTTGGTGGAGCACACGCTGATCTCCGGACCGGCGTGCACGTACGTGCCGAAGTCGGTCTCGCGCGCCAGCGAGCTGCCGACCACGTTCGTGACGCCCGCCACCAGCCCACCCTTGAGCTTGATCTCGCGCAGCGCAGCCAGCGTGTCTGCCGTCTCACCGCTCTGCGAGATCGCCACGTACAGGGTCCGGCTATCGACGATGGGGTTCTGCACGGCCAGCTCGGCCGCGTCCTGCGCCTGCGCCGGCACGCGCGCGTAGCTGGACATCAGGTACGCGCCCACCTCCGCGCTGTACAGGCTGGTGCCGCAGCCGAAGAACACCACTCTCTGGACCTCGAACAGCCTGGCGCGGTGCGATTGCAGCCCGCCCAGGTGCGAGGAGCCCATGGCCGCGTCCAGACGCCCGCGCATGGATCGGTCGAGCGCGTCCGGCTGCTCGTTGATCTCCTTGAGCATGTAGTGCGCGTAGCTGCCCAGCTCGGCAGCCTCGGCCTGGTGCAAGATCTTCTCCACCCGCTTCTCCCGATCGCGGTTGTCGAGATCCACCGTCTTGAAGCCGCGCGCCGTCAGCTCGGCGATCTCGCCGTCCTCCAGCACCACCATGCGCTCGGTGTACTGACGCAGGGCCAGCGGATCGGACGCGACCCACATCTCCCCCTCACCGATGCCCAGCACCACCGGGCTGCCGATGCGCGCCGCCACCAGCCGATCCGGCCTCTCCTGATCGACCACAACGATGCCCGCCGTGCCCTCCATGCGGTTGAGAGCGCCGAGCACCGCGTCCAGCAAGCTCTGACCGCGCGCCACCCCGCGCCCTACCAGCTCCGACAGCACCTCGGTGTCCGTCTCCGAGCGGAACTTCACCCCCTCGGCCAGCAACTCTCGGCGCAGCGCCTCGACGTTATCCACGATGCCGTTGTGCACGAGCGCGATGCGGTTCTTCGAGTCGCGATGCGGGTGACAGTTGGCCTCGCTCACCCCGCCATGGGTGGCCCAGCGCGTGTGGCCGATGCCCACGTGCCCGGGTAAGCCGCCCGGCGTGGCCTCCTCCAGCGCGCGGATGTGGCCCACCGAGCGCGCAACCTGCAGGCTGCCGTCGGCGACCGTCACCACGCCGGCGGAGTCATAGCCGCGGTACTCGAGGCGCTTGAGGCCCCCCAGGATCATCTCCCACGCCGAACGCTGCCCGATATATCCCGTGATGCCGCACATCGTGTTGCTTGTCCTCTCCGTGCTCGAGTCGTTTGCTTCAGGGGCCGCTGCGCGCGCCCGCCCTCAACCGTAGATACGCCGGCGGATCTGCCGCGGAGTGAGCGCAGGCGCCGTGAAGCGCAGCCGCCCCAGCTCCCCCGCGATCGTCTCGAAGATCTGCGGATTGCGCACGCCGCGCGCCGAGAGCTCGCGATGGCGCTGCGCAATGTACTCGTCCACGCCCTGGGCCAGGCAATCCAGGGTCTCGAGCACGGCACGCTGAGCCAGCCCGGGGGCTAAGCCGAGCAAGCGCTCCAGCCGTTCCCGGGCGAGGTCCAGCGGATCTGCCATGTTCGCTACTCTGGCAGATCTCCAGAGGCCGGTCACATGATTTGCCCGAAATCGGGCAAACCAGCCATGTTTCTGGAACATCACAGCCTTCCATGGCTCGCTCGGGGTTATCGATCCGGTACGGCGGGACGTTGCCTCTGGGGTGTGGCCTTCGGAACCGCCCAGGCCCCCCACGCGCTCACAGCCACCGCAAGGTACTGAGCCAGAAGCGCGTGAGGCGGGCATCGTGATCGCCATCGGCGACGTGGAGCTAGGTCGAGTCGTGCACGATGCGCTGTGCACCGCAAGTCCGCGCGTGGTCCTGGTGGAGTCCGCCACCCTGGCCTTGCACGAGCTGGATGGGCTGGCGCCGGCGCTGCTGGTGGTGGACGATGAGCTACCACTCGTGCGCGGCCTCGATCTCGCCGGCCGCGTGCGCAGCGAGCGCTCGGACGCGGACGTCATCTTGCTGACGGACGACGATCTGGTGGTGGAGCTGGTGGGGCGCTTGCGCGTGGAGCGCGTGCGCTGCCTGCAAAAGCCGGTCGATCTGGAGCGGCTGCGGCAAGCCGTGGCGCTGGGCCTGCGCGGGCTGAACGCGCGCAAGGCGGGCTCGGCGTATGAGGATCTGCTCGGTGAGCTCGAGGATCAGCGCTCGCGCTTCGAGCGCCGGATCAAGAACCTGGAGCGGCGCCAGGCATCGAGCCGGCCTCCGCCTTCGGAGGTGGCGACTGCCGCGCTCGCGGCCGCCACCGTGCCCGCGCCCCCGCCCTGCGCACGGGAAGCAGCCAGCGCCGCACCGCCGCAGGCAACGCCCACCAGCACCACGCCCATCAGCGCGGCGCCGCCCACGATCCGGGAGAGCGCAGCGCCGGCGCTGCCCGAAGACCTGCACGTGCTGGTTGTGGATGATGATCCGCTCGTGCGGCGAGCCATCGCTCGCCGCTTCAGGAGACAGCAGGTGACCCTCGCCGAAAACGGCGTCGCCGCCACGCGTGCGCTGGAGCAGGCACGGCCCGATGTCATCGTCAGCGATCTGAAGATGCCAGAGATGGATGGCCTGGCTCTGGCCGAGGAGATCAAGCGGCGCTGGCCGGAGCTGGCGGACCGCATCGTCTTCGTGTCGGGAACGGGCTCGCAGATCGAGCGCGCGGCGCAGCAGACGCCAGCGCCAACCGTGCTGCGCAAGCCGGTAGAGGGGCGGCTGCTCGAGAGCCGCATCGCCGAGGTGCTGGAGAAAGCGCTCAGCTCGCGCAAGCCGTGAAAATGCCGGAGCGCTGGCGCGCGGCTGGTTGTATCGTCGGGCAAAGGTGAAACGCCCCATTTTGGCCCCGTGGCAGGTGCTGGAGCGGCGCAAGCTGGCGCAGCGGACCTTCCTCACCCTGTGGGAGGAGCGAGTGCGCCTGGCCAATGGCGCCGAGATCGATGACTTCTGCGTGATCGAGGCGCCGGACTGGGCTGCGGTGCTGTGCGTGACCAGAGCCCGCGAGATCGTGCTGGTGCGACAGTACCGCCATGGCTTGCGCGGTCCGAGCCTGGAGCTGCCCGCCGGTGCGCTGGAGCCGGGCGAGGCGCCGCTGGCGGGCGCCCAGCGCGAGCTCGCGGAAGAGACCGGCTATGGCAGCCAGGACTGGCGGCCACTGCTGCAAGCCTCGATCGATCCCTCGCGGCAAACCTCACGCGCGCACTTCTTCTGTGCGCTCGACGCGGAGCCGTGCCAGGCGCTCCGCTGGGACGAGAGCGAGGAGCTGGAGACGCTGCTGCTCTCGCGCGTGGAGCTGTTCGAGCGCATTGAGGCCGGCGAGCTGTCGCACGGCATCCACCTGGCCGCGATCTTGACGGCCGAGCGGCGCGGGCTTCTGTGACCGAAGCGGGCGATCTCCAGGGCCGCGCCGCGGGCACGCATCGGCTCTTTGCCTACGGTACCCTGCAGGTGCCGGAGGTGCTGGAGGCGGTGAGTGGGGTACGGCGCAGAGGTGTTCCGGCCTTGCTCGCAGGCTTCCGCTGCTTTCGGGTACCTGGCAAGCCCTACCCTGCCATCGTGAGCCAAGCAGCAAGCTCGGTACGGGGCCTATTGTACGAGGGCCTGAGCGGCGCGGAGCTCGAGCTGCTCGACTACTACGAGGGCGAGCTGTACGAGCGCCGCGAGCTGCCGGTGACGGTGCAGGGCACCGAAGTGCTGGCGATGAGCTACGTGCTCGCGCCGCAGCACGCTGCGCTGGCGGCGGAGCAGGCCTGGGATCTGCCGTCCTTCGAGCGCGAGCACCTGGCCAGCTACCTGCTGCGGCTGGGGCACACGCGCCGCGCGCCATGAGCGGGCGCGGCGCGGTCTCCCACGGATCGCGGGTGCGGGATACGGGCTCGGCTCACAGGCAGCCGAGATTCGGCACGCACAGCGAGAGCGTGTCACAGTCGTTCTCCTCGATCTGACCCGACACGCAGCGCAACTCCGTGCCGAGATCGTCGCTGCAGCTGGGCGGATCGCTCTCCAGGCACTCGGCGCACTCATCCCCAACCGAGGCGAGGCACAGCTGGGCCGAGCCGCAGGTAGCGCTGACCAGGTTGTTGCCGTTGCAGCTGCGCAGGGTGGCGCTGGCGCAGGCGGCGGCGGGCTCGAAGCTGAGCCCATCAGCCGCGCACTCGAGCAGCTCACCCGCTCGGCAGCGCACTTCTTCGGCCGTACAGCGGCACAATCCGGCGCCTTCACACACGAGGCCGTCAGCGCAAGGCGGCGCTGGCACACGCTGGCCATTGCTGCACACCTGAGGCTGGCCGCCAGCGCAGGAGCGCTCCCCCTCCACGCAATCGCCGCATGAGCTGCCCGTCGACGCGCTGCACAGCGCTGCTGAAGCGCAGGTGGCCGTGCTCAGCTCGCCGTCCTCGCAGCTGCGCAGCACGGTGCCGCCACTGCCGCCGCAGCGTGGGGCTGCCACCAGCGCGGTGCCGGTGGCGTTACAGGTCAGCAGCGAGTCACCGCTGCAGCTCAGCTGCCCGGGCACGCACGAGCATTGCCCGGCGCCCGCGCACAGGAGCCCCGCTCCGCACGCCGTCGCTGGCCCGAATGTGCCGTTTGGCTGGCAGGTGGCAAAGCTGCCGGTGCCCATACAGATGCGTTGCTGGCCGCTGCACTGGTTGCAGACATTGCGCTGCGGGTTGCAACCGGCCTCGCAGACCGTGGTGTTCAGCTGATTGCCGTTGCACGAGACCTGGTTCTGCCCCGAGCAGTCGCTGTTGCGGTTGAGCGGGGTGAAGCTGAAGCCGTCGTTGCAGCGCGCCAGCACCCCGCCTTGACAGGAGTAGCTGCCGACCGTGCAGGTCTGGCATGCGCCGGAGCCCGCGATGCAGCCGAGCGGACAGAAGGTGAGCGGGCCGAAGGAGTTGCCGTCGGGCGCGCAGGTGCGGCTGAAGCGCAGATCGGGCGTGCACTCGCGGCGGCTCGGAACACAGAAGTCGCAGCGCTGCCGGAACTCGCTGCACAGCTCCTCACGCAAACAAGCGGCGCCGGCGTTGACGAAGCCGGTGCGGCCCGCGTTGCAGCGCCGCGGCCGGTTGCCGTCGCAGTCGAACTCGTTGGCGTCACAGCTCGGGGGGATACACAGAGCGGAGCCGTCCTGGATCTGGCACAGCTGCGCCGTGGCGCACGGCGCTCCCTCTGGATCGAAGCCCATCTGGTCGGCGCGGCAACGCTCCACCTGTGCGCCATTGCAGCGCGTCTCACCGATCTGACAGCCCACGTCATTGCAGACGCCTGCTCCGCTGTCACAAAACGCAGCGCCGCCCTCGCAGGTGCTGAGCGAGTCAAAAGCCGTCTGCGCCGCGTTGCAGCGCTCGAGCAGTGCGCCGGTGCAGCGGAACTCACCGGCGCCGCAGGTCTCGGGCTCGCACTGCGGCACGTCGCGCTGGCGCCCCAGCTCGCACAGCTCTCGGGTGGCGCACTCTCGGACCAGCTCCCAGCCCGTCTGGTCCGCGTTGCAGCGCTCTAGCGCGGCGCCGGTGCAGCGCGTCTCGCCCGCGTCACACTCTGGAGCCTGGCACGCACAGGACGCCGCATCGCCCTGACAGGCCTCCAGGCTCAGCTCGCACAGCTTCTGGGTGGCGCACGTCACCAGCGAGTCGAACGCCAAGTCACCACAGCGCTCCAGCTCACCGTCGTTACAGCGCAGCTCCCCGGTCTCACAGGGATTCTCCAGGCAACAGGGGGTGGGCTTGCCCTCGGCCGCACAGCGCTCGGCGTCCAGTGAACAGTGCCCTGCGCTCGGACAGGTTGCCTGTTGCTCGAGCTCCGTCAGATCTTCGTTGCAGCGCTGCGGCAGGTTGCCCGCGCACTTCATTTCCCCGAACAGGCACGCTGCCTGCAGACACCGTGCGGGCGACTCCGCGCACAGCGCGCTGGTCTTGCAGTCCTGACTGGGAAGCCAGGCCTTCCTGCCCGAGAGCTCGACACAGGTCTCCACGTATTGGCCGTTGCACTGCGCATCGGGCACCTCGCACGCCGGCGCGGGCTCGTTGGGCATGGTCTCCATCATCGTGCCCGGCAGCTCGACCCCCGACCTTGGCTGGTCCAGCAGCTGCACGTCGCCGCATCCGGCTCCCAGCGGCAGCGCCACCAGCGCTGCGATCCCCGTGGCTCCGAGCGCTCGCCCGAGCACCTTGCCCGCTCGCCGCCATCGCCGCGCCACCAAGCTCGTCTTCTGGTTCTTCATGGAGACCACCCAAAGCTCAGGTTTCGTGGCGCCACACCGCGCATGCGTGCCGCGCCCTCACCAGCCTACGGCTGGAGCAGGAGCGCCCCTGAACGGGACACTGCCAAATCGACTGAGTATTGCATGGAAGCGCGCAAAAAGCGCCTCTTCCGCAGGCGCTGCCCCCTGCACGCCGCTCCTACACGCCGCTCCTACACGCCGCTCCTACACGCCGCTCCTACACGCCGCTCCTACACGCCGCTCCTACACGCCGCCCCTACACGCCGCCCCTACACGCCGCCCCTGCATGCCCGCGCTCGCCAGCAGGCAGGCGCGATCGGACAGCTCGCGGCGTGCGGCACACACATCTCGTGACGAGCGCGCCAAGCTGATACATTGGCGCCATGGAAACCGTTCTCATCACTGGCGCCAATCGCGGTCTCGGGCTGTGCCTGGTGCAGAAGTTCGCTGACTCTGGCTGGCAAGTGTTCGCCACCGAGCGCGCGCGCTCCGCCACGCCGCCGGTACAGGCCAGCAACGTCCACTGGCTCACGCTCGACGTGCGAGACGCGGCCTCCGTGGCGCTCGCCGCGCAGGAGCTGGAGCAGCGTTGCTCCGGGCTCGACGTGCTGCTCAACAACGCGGCCATCAATCCTCAGTCCGAATACGATGCGCTGCTCGGCGAGCTGGACTTCGCCGCGATCCAGCTCACCTTTGACGTGAACGCGCTCGGGCCGCTCCGCGTGATCCAGAGCTTGCTGCCGCTGCTGCTGCGCGGGCAGCGCAAGCTCGTCCTCAACATCTCGTCGGAGGCAGGCAGCCTGCGGCACTCCTGGCGCGATCGCTCGTACGGCTACTGCATGAGCAAGGCCGCGCTCAACATGCAGACCACCATCCTCGATCGAGCGCTGAAGCCGCGGGGCTTCAACGTGCTGGCGCTGCACCCCGGCTGGATGCGCACCGACATGGGCGGCCCCAACGCCCACCTCGACCCCATGGAGTCCGCGGAGGGGATCTATCAGGTGGTGGAGAGCGCAGGCGAGAACACTCCCCGGTTCCTGCAGCACGATGGCAAGGAGTTTCCCTGGTAGCGCTCACCGAGCCGCTGCAAACCTGAGCTGCACGCGCGCAGCGCGGTCCGAGAAGGCGCGCCTCTCGAATGCGCCACCCCGTGGGGTAGCCGCAAAACATCCCACTGGGTGGCATGGCGACTATGGGGGGCTCCAGCGCTACCGTCGAGTGGATAGTCTTGCTCTCACCACAGCGCTGCTGCGCCGGGTGGAGTGCTCGTTTCTGCTGCGCGCAACTGCTCGCGGCAGCAACCCAACAGGGGGGCATGCGGCACTGCCCTCACCGAGCCACTGGACTCGCCGTGGCTGAATGCCTCAGAGGCTGCGCGCGGGCACTCTCTTGCGCAGGTGGTTCAGCACGCCGTCCAGGTGCTTGGAGACCTGAAACTCATGGCTGAGCACCAGCTCTACCCGCTGGGCTTCGCTGAGCACGAAGGTGACGCGCCGCACGCGCGGCAAGAGCGGCCATAACACGCCGAAGGAGCCACAGATGCGCCGCTCGGGATCGGCCAGGAGCGGAAACTGCACTCGCTGCTGGCGCCCGAACTCGCACTGCGTCTCGATCGGATCAGGTGAGACGCCCAGCACGTGCGCGCCGAGCGCGGACAGCTCGGCGAAGTTGTCGCGAAAGCGCGCCGTCTCGTGGGCGCAGACGGGCGTGAACGCCTTGGGAAAGAAATACAGGACCACCGGCGCGCCGCTCAGCTCGGACAGGCTCAGCTCACGGCCATCCGTCGCAGCTGCTCGAAAATCTGGTGCACGCGCTCCTACTGCCAGCACGGCAGCACCGTAGCAGCCTCTGGCCAGCGCCACCACGCCCTGCTCCGCTCTCGCGAGCAATTGCTCGGCGCCCGGGAACCGCGTGGGCTCAGGGCGCGCATCTGCGGCGTTGGCGAGCGCGACCCGCGCTGGCAGAATCGTGGCCATGATCGACACATCGCCGCGAGCGGCAGTCGACGGCCCGCAGCGCCTCACGCAAGCGCGAGCGCTCGGCGGGAGAGCCTTGCAGCAGCTGCCTTGCGCAGCTGCGCTGCTGGCCGCCTGCGGCTGCGGGGCAGAACCTGCGAGCCGCGCGGCGCCCGGGGCCGGGGTGAGCTCTGCAGGCAGCTCGGCAGTGATTTCGCCTGCGCCGGAGTCGGGCTCGCCCGCCCCTGCGCTGGCCGAAGAAGGCGACATGAGCCTGGCGGCGCCGCCGGTCCTGGCGCCGCCGGTCATGGCAGAGCTGCCTGACGAGCCCGCGCCCTTGCCGCCGGTCACTGTAACGCCAGCCGCAAGCGGCCACGTCATCGAGCTCAGCGGGCGCCAGCTGCTGGTCGACGGCCAGCCCTTGCAGCTGCGCGGGGTGTGCTGGAACCCGGTGCCTGTCGGCGCCGTTCATCCCGAGGGGCTCGACTTTACCGGCTTCGCCGCGCTCGACATTGCGCGCATGCGCGAGCTGGGCCTCAACGTGGTGCGCACGTATGAGCCGCTGCTCGATCGGGGCGTGCTGGATCAACTCGCGGCGGCGGGCATCTTCGTCATCAACTCGGTGTACCCCTGGGGCGGAGCGCCCGCAGACGTGGTGGTGGAGCGCGTGCGCGCCGTGCGCACACATCCGGCGCTGCTGATGTGGGCCGTGGGCAACGAGTGGAACTACAACGGCCTGTACGTGGGTCTCGAGCCCGCGGAGGTGGTGGCACGCCTGAACGAAGTCACTGCCTTGATCAAGGAGGAGGATCCTGATCATCCCGTGACGACCATCTACGGCGAGCTGCCGGATGCCGCCACCTTGGCAGCGCTGCCGGGGATCGATGTCTGGGGCATCAACGCTTATCGCGGCCTCAGCTTTGGCGATCTGTTCGAACGCTGGCAGGGGCTGAGCGGCTTGCCCATGTTCCTGTCGGAGTACGGTGCGGATGCGTACAACGCAAGCCTGCCGGGTTACGATCCCGACAGTCAGGCGCAGGCCGTGGCGGCACTGACCAGAGAGCTGCTGGACAACACTGCGGTCAGCGGCGGCGCGAGCCTCGGCGGCACCTTGTTCGAGTGGGCAGACGAGTGGTGGAAGGATCAGGAGGGCAGCCCCAGCGTGCAGGACGTCGGCGGCGTGGCTCCCGGTGGCGGCCCTTTTCCGGACCAGGTCTTCAACGAGGAGTGGTGGGGTATCGTCGATGTGCAGCGAACACCACGCCCCGCATTCGAAGCGCTACGCCGCGCGTACACCGAATGAATGCGGCCCGGTCACGCGCATTCCCTCGTGCAACTGCTCCTGCTCGAGCCGCGATCTGCTGCGTCTCACTGGAAATTTGCGCAACGAGTGTCGAAGCGCCGCAGCCCTGAGCAAAGATCGCCAGGTGTTATCCGCAAAATCCGGGGTTTTTGCCCCGATCGGGGCGCGGTTGCGTTGAGCTTTCGTTTCACCGTCGCGGCCGGGCTAGATCCACGCTGCTTCTCTGGCTAGAGTACGTACGCTGGCGGTCGCTCTTGCTGCGCCGCCGCTTGCGCCATGGCTTTGTCCGCTTCCCCCCTTCTCTCTCCTCCCGCGGCTCGGAGTGCGCGTCCGGCTCTACCTGCCGCGGCCGTGCCCTCCGCGGCCGTGCCCTCCGCGGCCGTGCCCTCCTCGGTCCTGGTATCTGCGTTGTCGGCCGCCCTGCTCTGTGCGGGTTGCGCCGCTGGCGGCGGCGAGAACAGCACGACCAGTGTCACCCAGAGCGGCAGCCCGGCTGGGGCCGGCCCGTCTTCGAGGCCTGGGCTCACCACCGGGGGCGGCACGCTCACGCCCGAAGATGGGCCGATGTTCAACCCGGATGATCTGGTCCCCACGGACGAGTGCGACGGCAATCTGCCCGTCCTGTACCGCGACTTCAGCGACTCACATCCCGACTTCGAGATGGATTTCCGCGGCGACGTGGTGCGCCGGCAGCTGCTGGAGCCGACCCTGGGTGCCGACGGCAAGCCCGTGTTCAAGAGCAGCGTGGGCTGTCCAGCGCAGGAGGGTACCCCCACTGCCTGCGCGAACTGGAACGTGAGTCAGCCGGTGATCACCAGCGCCGAGTCTTTCAACCAGTGGTACCGCGACACGCCGGGGGTCAACATGGCCTTCGAGCAGACCTTGGAGCTGGTGGAAACGCAGGGCGCAAACGGGCTGCCCTTCTACAGGTTCTCGAGCACCGAGTTCTTCCCCCTGCGCACCGATCAGGGCTTTGGCGCGACGCCCCCCGGCCAGAACCGCAACTTCTTGTTCACGACCGAGGTGCACGTCACGTTCACGTACGTCGCCGGGCAGAGGTTCACGTTCCGCGGAGACGACGACATGTGGATCTTCGTGAATGGCAAGCTCGCCGTGGATCTGGGCAGCATGCACGACTCGAAAGAGGCCATCATCGACTTCGATGCGCAGGCGGCCGACCTCGGGATCGCGGTGGGCCGCGCCTACCCCATGGATATCTTCCATGCGGAGCGGCACACCAATGCCTCGAACTTCAGCATCGAGACCAACATCGCCTGCTTCACGCCGGCGATCGTGCGCTGACGCAGCCTGCGCCCTGACGTTGAGCCTTCAGTGACCGCGGGAGGCGCTGGCGGGGGCTGCGGGCTCCGCGTCGCTCAGCGGCAGCTCCGAGTCACTGTCGCCCGGTGAGGCTGCGCTGCTCAGCCCCCACTCCCGCACCCGGTACTGTACCGTGCGGCGGCTGATCCCAAGCACCTCGGCAGCGCGCGTCGTGGAGCCGCCGACTGCCTTCAGCGTCTCCGTGATGGCGTAGCGCTCGATCTCGGCCAGGGTGGCGCCTGGGATCAACAGCTTGAGCCCGTCGCTGACGTGCGGCCGCGTGGGCTGGATGGGCAGGTCGTCCGCGTCGACCCAGCCCGTCTCCGTCAGCACCACGGCCTGCTCCACCGTGTTCTGCAGCTCCCGCACGTTGCCCGGCCACGGGTAGTCCATCATCAGCAGCCTGGCCGCTTCGGTAAAGCCCATCACCTCTACTTCGTTCTCGGCGGCAGCGCGGCGCAGAAAGTGGTTGGCCAGGCGCAGCACGTCACTCGGGCGATCGCGCAGCGGCGGTACGGCGATGCGCACCACGTTCAAGCGATAGTAGAGATCCTCGCGAAAACGCCCCTCGTTCACGAGGTGCATCAGATCCTTGTTGGTGGCGGCCACGATGCGCACATCCACCTTGAGTGTCTCGTTGCCGCCCACCCGCTCGAACTCGCGCTCCTGCAGGAAGCGCAGCAGCTTGATCTGCACCGCGGGCGGGACCTCGCTGATCTCGTCCAGGAAGAGCGTACCGCCGTTGGCCTGCTCGAAGCGCCCCTCGCGCCGGCGATCCGCACCGGTGAATGCGCCCTTCTCGTGCCCGAACAGCTCGGACTCCAGCACTGACTCCGACAGCGCCGCGCAGTTGAGCTTGATGAAGCGGGCGCCGCTGCGCTTCGAGTTCTGGTGCAACGACGCCGCGATCAGCTCCTTGCCCGTGCCGCTCTCGCCCAGGATGAGCACGTTGGCGCGCGTCTGCGCCACCTGCGCCACCTTCTTGAGCAGGCCCTGCATGCTCGGGTGGCTGCCGATGATCTCGTCGAAGCGGGCCTGTGACAGGATGGCCTCTGCGCGATTGCGGAAGCGCACCGCGTCGCGACTCACGCGCGAGCGCTCGAGCGCCCGCTCCACGAGCGGCACCAGATCCGGCGCGGCCTCGGCCGGCTCCGCGCCACGCCCGTTGCCGTACCCGGAGCCGCCGGGCGCGGCACCGTTCGTCACAGCACCGTTCGTCACAGCACCGTTGCTAACAGCACCGTTGGTAACAGCACCATTGGTAACAGCACCGTCCATAGCCGGGCCGCTGCTCGCTGCAACGGCGCCGTTTGCTGCAACTGCGCTGCTGGCCGCCACGAGGCCCGGGAGCGGAGTACCCGAGAGCGAGACGGCGGGCAACGAGCTCCCCGCAGCAGCGCCGGGCTGACCTGCCTCTGGCCAGCTCAGGAAGCTGCACGCGGGGTAGCTGCGCCGCCCGCGCTCCAGGAACTCGATGGCGTCAGCACCACCTGCCCTCAGATCGACCACCGCTACCTGCGGATCAAACCGGTCAAAGAGCGAGAAGCCCTCCGCGTCAGGACCGCAAGTGCGCACGACGAAGCCCACGCCGCTCAGGCGCTCGGCGTGGTGGCGAACCTGCTCCGGGCTGGAGCTGACCAGGAGAACCCGGGCCTCCACAGTTTCCGGCATTCTGAATTGCCTTCATGCATGTTTTTCCGGACGAACGCAGCAATAAATGCGTCGGCTGCAGAATCCCACAGCATTTTGCTGCACGCTCGGCAGGCGCCCACGACGCGCCGTTCTCGCTGCCAGCACCGTTCTCGCTGCTGGTGCCGCTCACCGCCGTGCCGCTCACCAGGACTCGCTAGCGGCGGCTGAGACGCACCGTCCACTTACCGGTGCTGATCGCCCTGCCAGATACCCGATCGGCGCGCGGCTGCAAGGGATGCTTCAGCCCCAGGGTGACGCAATGGATGGCGCCCCCATTCTCAATCATCTCGTCCGAGTCCACCGCCACCACTCGTACGCCCTCCAGCGCCTGCTCCAACCGCTGGTGCGCCAGCGCCTGAACGGCGGGTGCGACGGCGGAGTAGCTGGGCACGAAGTAGTGGGAAGGCGTGCGCAGGCCGTTCACGTAGGAGTAGTAGAGCTCCTCACGGTTCACCAACGGCAGCTCGACGAACTCGAGCGGCTGCCCGTGCGCCTCGGCAGCCTCGGCCAGCGCCTCGCGCGCGCCGAGCAGCGCCTCGATCACCTCGGGCGGGCTGGCGGGGGTGGGCACCGCCACCGCCACCTGGTGCGGCGACAGGAACTGCGCGAGCATGTCCGCATGACCGGTGGCCTCATCCGGCAGCTGCGGCAGGCGAGCCAGGGTGCGACAGCCGATCGTCTCCAGAAAGCTCTCCCACGGCTCGGTCTCGGCGCCAGGCAACCCGAGATCCTGCAAGGTCGTCTCGGTCATGCCGCACAGCCCCTCACCGTTGCTGATGATGCCGCCGCCCTCCAGGTTGAGCTGGGGCTCCGCCTGCTGCGGTGTCTCGAACACCTCGCTCAGCAAGGCTGGCAGCGCGTTGTCGCGCGGCCGATCTTCAGGGGCGTAGATCATGTCCAGCCACGAGATCTGCCCGTTGGCTTGCACCTCGATCGGACCGTAGTCGCGGATCCATGGCGTATCGAGCGCCATGCTGACCAGCCCCGCAAAGGGCACACGCCGGGCCCAGCGGCGAAAAGCGCGCGAACGCGCGTCTTTTGGCGTGGCCAGCACGTACACCGGCAGATCATCGTGAGCAAAAGCGAGCAGGCGCTGGATGGCGGACTGCCAGTGGCGGTTGTAGACCACGAGCAACGCCGACGAGGTGTCCCAGTCGCCACGGAGCGTGCCAGCGCTTGCGGCGCGCACGGCGTCCAGAGTCTGCACGTGCCAGCTGCTTGCGACGGGCGCGCGCATGCCCGGCTCTCTAGGGTGCGGCAGGTGGCGGCCGAAGCTGGACGGCGGCGAAGCCGACGAGAGCGCCGGAAACCGGGGGTTAGCGCCGGAGGGCGCTCTCTCTTGCTCCGAGCCGTCCGCGCCCTCCGCGAGCGCCACGCCACGCAAGGACGAGGCTGGAAGCGCTGCGGGTGACGGAGAGCCGCAATGCAAGAGGCCCGTCGCGGCCAGTAAAATTCCCCAGATTTCATGGTCCAGACGACGCCGCGTGTGCATGCGAGGGCGCACACCGTGCACCAGTGTGCGCTCGAGTGCAACAGCTGCCGGCGCCGTGCCGCGCCGGTCTCAGAGCAGCCCGCATGCGGCCGGCTGGATGCCGAACACGCTCGAGCTCAGGCAGCCCAGGCCCGTGATGTCGTCGTAGATGCCGCAGGTGTTGTCCGCCTGATGGCAGCAGCCGGACAGCTTGACCCCATTGTAAGGCGGCTCGGAAATGACTCGGTCCGGGCAGCCCTCGAGCAGCCGCGGGCGCCGCCCCTGATCTCGGGGTTCGCAGGAACGCGCGTTCTGAAAGTAGCGCTGCAGGTCGAGTCCACAGGCCGAGCCGCCCGCGCCGGGGCAACACGCGGCCAGGCTCGCGCCGGTACCCTCGTAGCTGGCGCACTCCACATCACCCGTGGCTGCGGGACAGCGGGTGACCGGCGCAGGCTCGGCCTCGCACTCGCAGCCGTTCGCCTGATGGCAAGCCCACAGCGCCTCGGCCACGTCAAACGCGGCGGCGCCGCCGCCTGCTTCCGACGCCACCTCGCCGCAGCGCTCCTGGCACGCGCTGCCCTGACAGCCCGTCGCCACCAGGCACGAGAACACCTGTGGACAGCCCGAGGTCTCCTGGCACAGGGCATATCTGCCCGGACAGAAGTCGCAGGCACAGGCGCTGCATGCCGAGGCCTCATCGCAGGCGTGAAAATCCTGCGCGCAGGTATCGGCGCTACCGCCCGTGCAGGCGCACTCGGTCATGCCACCGCAGCTCTCGCAGCAGCTCTTGCACGACGCCATGCACTGCTCGAGGGGCGTGCCCGCGCACGTGCACTGGGCCACGCAACCGCCGCACCCGCCGCAGCTGTCTGCTGCGCCGCTCTGCGCCGCGTCGATGCAGACGTCATTGAGCGGCGGAGGTGTGCAGGCGCCCTCACAGGCCGCTTGCTCGCCCCCTTCGCACAGACATGTCGCCAGGCAGTCACTGCAGCCGGTGCAGCCGCCAGCAGCGCTGCAGGTGTCTACAGGTGGCGCTGGCGGCAGCTGGCAGGCCGCGGTGCACTCCTCGAAGCTGCCGCCGTCACAGGCGCACAGCTCGAAGCAACTGCTACAGCCGACGCAGCTCTCGCCCGGGGCGCACGCGGCTGGCGGCGCCGCCTCACCGCAGTACTCTTTGCAGGCCCCGAAGCGCTCACCCGAGCACAGACACTCGCGAAAACAGTCCGGACAGCCCTGACAGGCGTTGGCCCTGGAGCAGCTCGAGGGCGGCGGTGGCTCGGCAGCCAGGCAGCTTACGCAGGACGAGGTCACCACGCAGGTGCGCACGGCGATAGCCGCTCGAAGGGCCGCGCTCGACGCGCCGCCCTCGGCCTCGATGATGCTGCCGCAGTGCTCCCGGCAGCCACCCCCCGGAGCCGCGCCCGCCGAGAGATCGCAGCGGCTCTGCCGCGCGCAGGTCCAGATCGCGGCGCAGCCTGGATCCAGCTGGCAGGCGAGCACCGTGTCGCCGCAGCTCTGGCACGCGCAGGCCGCGCAGTCATCGGAGTCCGTGGCAACACAGGCGCCACGCGCCTCGCACTCGCGGCGGTGCACGTCCAGGCACGCACTGCAATCAGCGCCGGGGCGACAGCCCTCATAGCCTGCCGCCGGGTAGCTGGACGCGGTATCCGCCCGGCGCTCCTCGATGCCGAGCACGCTCGAGCAGGCCACCAGCAGCAAGAGAGCGGGGCCCACCTTGCGCTTCAGCTCACCTCGCTCCTTCCACGCCAACATTGGTTACGAGCTCGTGCGCTGCCTCTATCCCGGATGCATGGGTTGCGGCGGCGCGCTCACACCATGCAGGGCCGGGTGCGAGCCCGGCGCAGGGTCGCGCCAGCGCGTGACTGGAGGGCAGAAGCCATACGTTAGCATCGCGCGCTGGCCAACGCTCCCGGCGTAACCCCGAGCCTTTCGCGCTCACTCAGGCGCGGCCGGAAAAGACACGCCGCAGCGCGATCACCTCGGAGTGGTGCGCCACCCGCTCCAGCACCTGCGCCACGTGAGCCGCATCGCGGCAGTCGAGGCTCAAGCGCAGCAAGGTATCTCCACGCCGCGTGCTGTGCGCCTGGATGTGTGAGATGTAGGCACCCTGGTTGGCGACCAGCTTGAGCACATCCCCCAGAACGCCGGCGCGATCCGTGGTGGTCACCTCGATCACCACGCTGTGGCGATCGTCGCCTGGCTGCCCCCACTTCACCTCCACCAGCCGCTCCGGCTCCTGCTGCTTCATCAGCTGCGCGCAGCTGCGGCGGTGGATCATCAGCCCGCGCCCCCGGGTGACGAAGCCGACCACGTCATCGCCCGGCACGGGGTTGCAGCAGCGAGCGCGCTGGCCCTGGATGTCGTCGACCTGATCGATGGTGATGCCGCGAGTGGGGGCCGGCGGGCGCGCCACCGGCGCTGGTAGCTCCGCCGCCTCGGCGGCGGGGGGTGCCGGCTCGTGGCGCTCCAGGCGCTCCTCCAGCTGCAACGCCGCCGAGGTCACCGCGGCAGAGCGGCGGTCGCCATAGCCCACGGCCGCAAACAGATCCTCAGCGCTGTCGTGGCCCAGCTCCTGCGCCAGCTGCTCCAGCGAGATGCGGCTGAGATCGAGCCGGCCCAGCTCCTTCATCACCAGCTCCCGCCCGGCGACGATCGCGTCCGGGCGGCCCTGCTCGCGGAACCAGTGCCGCACCTTCGAGCGCGCCTCGGACGTCTTCAGGTACCCGAGCGCGGGATTCATCCAGTCGCGGCTGGGGCGGGCGAGCTTGTGCGTGAGGATCTCGACCCTGTCCCCGGTGCGCAGCTGGTAGTCGAGCGGCACGATCTGATCGTTGACCCGGGCGCCACGGCAGCGGTGGCCGACCTCGGTGTGGATGCGATAGGCAAAGTCGACCGGGGTGGCACCCAGGGTGAGATCGATCACGTCGCCGCGCGGGGTGAACACGAACACCTGATCCTGAAAGATGTCCGTCTCCAGCGCGTCGACCAGCTGGTGCGGATCGACCACCTCGCGCTCCCAGTCGAGCAGCTGGCGCAGCAGCATGAAGCGATCCTGCCCCGGCGCGTTCGCGCGCTTGCCCTCCTTGTAGGCCCAGTGTGCGGCCACGCCGAACTCGGCGAAGCGGTGCATCTCGCGCGTGCGGATCTGCACCTCGATCACCCTGCCCTCCGGGCCCACCAGGCCGGTGTGCAGCGACTGATAACCATTGCCCTTGGGCATGGCGATGTAGTCGTCCACCTCGTGTGGCACTGGCGTCCACAGCGAGTGCACCAGCCCCAGCACGGTGTAGCAGTCGGACAGCTGCTCCGTGATCACGCGCAGCGCGCTCAGATCATGGATCTGCTCGAAGCTGACCAGCTTGCGCTGCATCTTGCGGTGGATGCTGTACACGTGCTTGGGCCGCCCGGACACCTCGGCGCTGATGCCCGCCTCTTTCAGCTTGGCCTCCAGCTGCGAGATGCAGCGCTGGATGTAGGCCTCGCGGTGAGCGCGGGTCTCCGCCAGCGCGCGCGACAGCTCGGCATACGCCTCCGGCTCCAGGATGCGAAACGCTGCGTCCTCCAGCTGCCACTTGAATTGCCAGACGCCGAGGCGATTGGCGAGCGGCGCGTGCACCTCCAGGGTCTCCGAGGCCAGGCGCCGAGCCTCCGCACCGGCGGCGCGCGCCAGCTGCTCCAGGCGTAGCGCCAGCACGATCAGCACCACGCGCACGTCGCGCGCCATGGCCAGGAACATCTTGCGCAGCGTCTCCGCGCGCTCTTCCTTCAGGCGATCCCAGCGCACCTGCGTCAGGCGGGTGGCGCCCTCGACCAGGCTGGTGACCTCTCCCGCCAGCTCCTCCGGCAAGGCGCTGCCGGCAGGTGCCGCAGCCACGACCAGCGTGGCCGCCAGAGCGGCGGGATCCAGGCGCAAGTCTGCCAGGGTCTGCGCAGAAGCCAGACCGAGATCGAGAGAGCCGATGGGGAGCGGCACGCGCGCGCCGGGCTGGGGCCGGGGCAGATGGCGCAGCCAGCCCCAGGTCGCGCTCAGCAGGGCCTCTGCACCTGCCTTGCCTTCCGGCAGGTGACGCGACATGGCTGCCAGCAGGCGCTGAAAGCCGGCGCCCAGAGGATCGTCAGCGCCGGGCTCCAGCGCTGCAGGCTGTGCCGGAGCGGGCTGCGCCAGGTCCGGCGGTGAGGCAGCGGGCGGCGCCAGGGCTGCTGGGGCCGCAGCCGGCTGCGCCGAGCCGAGCACCAGCGCTTCCGTACCCGGCGACGGGAGGCCGCCCGGCAATCCAGCGGAGCCCGGCAATCCAGCGGAGCCAGCCTCCGTCTCAGTCTGCGGAAGGGGGCACATGTTCCCCGACCAGTGCGCGAAGAATATCGCTCGTGGTGACGATACCGAGCAGCTCCCCATCGCTGGCCGTGACCAGCAACGAGTGAAACCCGCCTGAAATGAACAGCTGCGCAGCCTGACGCAGGTTCACCGTGGGACGGATGGTCTCGATGTTCTTCGTCATTACATCCGCGATACGGATGCCGATCCGCCCCCGCTTTGGGGCAGAAGGCGCCGCACCGAGCTTCAGAATGTCGGCAGGGCTGACAACCCCCACCAGCTTGCTGCCCTCGCTCAGCACGGGTACGTGGCTGATGCGGCCCTGCCGGAAGATCTCGATCGCCACCGACACGTCCTCCGAGACGTCCGCCGTGATCAAATCCCCCGTCGTCATGATCATGGACACGGGGCGCTCCAGCGCCGGCGTGGGCGCGCGCGAGGAAGCGGGCAACGAAGCGTCCGGCGGTTGTGGCGTGTTCATGGCGCGACCTCGAAGGTCTACTTATTACTCCGGCGCGCTCGAGGGGCAAGGGGCAGAGAGGCCATCGTCGTTCCGGCGGCCGTGGCAATCGCGTTTGACAGCTCACGGCGCCTGAAATACGCCAGCGAGCGATGCAGTTACCCGGTGGCGCGGCGCGCTGGCTCGCAGCGTGTGGTCTCTGCGCCTTGCTGGGTGCCTCGCGACCGCTGCTCGCGGCTGGCCGGCTAGGAGAGAACGGCGAAGCGATCAGCACCAGCAGCTACTCCATCGACCTGTTTCAGGGAGCGTTGCTCGCCGGTAACCGTGTGATCGGTCTGGGCGGCGCGTACGTGGCGCTGGCCGAAGACGTGGATGGTGATCTGCAGAACCCGGCCGCGCCCGCGATGCGGCCCTTCTTCTCCGTGGAGTATTTCGACTACTGGCTGGGGCTGGGGGTGACCTCGCTGGCGAGCTACAAGGGCAGCGACCTCTTCAACAGCGGAGCCCCGCTCGGCAGTGCCACCACGACGGATAATCAGTTCATCGTCACGCCCGCGCTCAACCTGCAGTGGGGCTCCTTCGGAGTGGGGGTGACCTGGGAATTCCAGAACTATGCCCTGGAGGGCAGGCCGATCCCCGACGGCCTGGCCCAGGATGGAACGGCCACGCTCGAGACCGCAGTTCACACGCTGCACTTCCAGGCTGCAAACTCGTTCTTCGACGGCCAGCTGGTGCTGGGGGCTGGTCTGCGGTACCTGCTCCTGGAGTTGGGCGCCACTGCGCCCGACGAGACCACGAGCACGCTGTTCGACAGCGGCGGCGTCGGCCTGGAGCTGGGTGCCGTGTGGCGCCCCAATCTGCAGCCGTATCGCCTGGGTCTGGCCTTTCGCTCTGCAATCGACACCGAGCCGAGCTTCTCGCGCAGCCTGCTGCCCAGCCCGGAGGGCGACATCGTGCTCGGCGAGGGAGCCAATTTGCTCTACCTACCCGAGCGCGTCAGCTTGCCCTGGGACGTCAACCTGGGCGCCGCGGTGCAGCTCGGCAGGCGCCCGCTCAACCCGGTGCCGCACACCGTGGAGAGCGTCTCGGAGCGCGCGCGCCTGACGTTCCGGCTGCGGCAGCTGGAGCGCGAAGAGGAGCGGGAGCGGCGGCTGGCCCTGGCCAGCAGCCCCGACGAGCGGGCGCAGGTGGAGGCGGAGCTGTCGCGCGAGGAGACGGAAGACTCCGCGCGCCTCTCGGCGGCGTATCGGGAAGCACGGCGCGCCCTGGGGGAGAGCTCGGCCCGAGTCGAGCGGTTCTACCTGCTGCTCTCGGCGTCGCTGGTGATCTCGGGGCGCGTGCGGGAGGGCGTGGGCGTGGAGTCTTTCCTGGGCCAGACGGTGAACCGCTCGGGCGGTGAGGTAGTGTATTCACCGCGTCTGGGAGCCGAGTCCGAGGTCTGGGAGGACGTGCTCCGGCTGCGCGCCGGCAGCTACCTCGAACCGAGCCGCTTTGCCACCAGCCGCGCTCGCCTGCACGGCACCCTGGGTGGCGACGTGCGGCTGTTCAAGTGGAGCGTGTTCGGGCTGTGGCCGGACGACTTCGTGTGGCACCTGCGCGGCAGCGTCGACTTGGCGGAGCGCTACTTCAGCACCGGTATCAGCATCGGCGGCTGGTACCCGCGCTATGAGCGCAGCGAGGTGCACTGAGCTCGGTCACGGCACTTCGCACACGAACGGCAGCTCCGAGTCACAGTCCCGATCGTCCCAGCTGCCCGGCGCGCGATTGTTGCTGCCGAGCACGGAGAGCGCTGCACAGTTCTCGTCGTCGTCCGTGTTGTTGGGCTCACCCGGCGCCCAGCTCTCGTAGGCGCCGTTGACGGCAGCGCCGAGGTTGGCACCTTGCCAGAACTGAAACCCGTTGGGGATGGCGCCCCGGCCGCGCCAGATCCAGTTGCCCTCGTTGCCGCTGTCGCTGCCACCCATGTACGTCAGCAACTCGTCGTCTTGCGCAGCCGGCACGTCGGCGGCTGCAATGCTGTCGACCAGAAACTCATTTTCGGCTTCGGTCTCGATCCACGCGAGCCGCATGCCCTCCAGCTCACAGCGATCGGCCGCGACGTCACGCGACACGCTGGCGGAGCAGAACATGTAGCCGTGATCCGCAAGGGCGAAGCCGGCGCAGTCCACCGCGCAGGCCGCGCCTTCATCCACGACCTGGTCGCAATCGTTGTCCAGCCCGTCACACAGCTCGATGTTGGCGCTGCACGGCGGCGGAGGAGGCGGCGGCGGCGGCCCTGGCGGCGCCGGTGCCGCAGCGTCGAGCTGCGCTCCCGCGTCCTCCGCTCCGCCTGCGCTGGCGTCGTCGGCGCCCGCGTCACTCGCGCGGCTGCCCGGCTCTGCAGCGCTGCCCCCGGCTGCCACGAGTCCGATCGCGCCGCCCTGACCTTCCATCACTTCGCCGCCGGCACCGAGCACTGGAGCCCCGCCGGAGCCTGCGGCTGCTGCAGCACCTGAGGCATCAGCGCCTCCCGCTCCGCCGCTGGCGGCGCTCGACACGTCGTCCAGATACGATTGAAACAAGCGGCTACCGTCCGGCGCTTCACAGGAGGCAGACACGACCAGTAACCCTGCACCCGTCAGCACGGCGCGGTAAGACATTGGCGGAACACCACTCTACGTCCACCCCTCGAGCTCAGCAAGGCGCGCATGCGCTCGCATGCGTTGCGAGAGCTCCTGAGACGCGCTTCGAGGATGGAACCACTTACGCCGACGCAGGCTCAGCGCATGCTCGTCTCGCCGCTGGAGACGATCGCAGCCTGGGTTCGTCGCATCGCCTTTCATTCATGCAGCGGCGCTGCAGCGCGGCGCGCTCGCGTGCTTTTGTGTGATCCAATTTTGTGTGATCCACGGCGGCCCTGGCGAATTGCACTCACGCCTGCCGTCGCGGTCATTCCGCCCCGCGGCGGTGAGCTTGCGTGCAGCGACCGATGTTGCGCCGGTCTCGCGCGGTCAACCTTCCGCGCGCGCCCTGGGCACGACCAGCGCGGCGCAGCTGGCGTAGCGCACCGCCGCCTCTGCTACCGAGCCGAGCACCAGGCGCCGGAAGCCGCCATGACCGTGCGTGCCCAGCACCAGCAGATCCGGAGCGCTGCTGCTCACTCGCTCGGCGATGCGCTCGCCCGGCGCGCCCGAGGCGATGTGAACCTCCAGCTTCAACCCGGCAGGCAACGCCGCGCTGCTGACGAACTCATCCAGATCGGCGCGAGCGCTCTGGCGAATGCGCTCGAACAGCTCGGCATCGAAGTGCTCGTCCTCGTCGTAAAACGGCGCCGCCCACACGTACAGCACGTCGAGCACGGCCCCGAACTGCTGGGCGATGCCGCCTGCGACGTGCAGCGCCGTCCGGCTGTGCTCCGACAGATCGACGGCGACCAGCAGCCTGCGCAGCGCTGGAACCTGCGCCGCCGAGCCACCGCGCGCGATCAGTACCGGACAGGGCGCGGCGCGCAGCAGACGCTCGGACACGCTGCCCAGCAACCAGCGGGAGAGCCCCGTGCGGCCATGCGTCGCCACCACCAGCAAGTCAGCCCTGGTGCTGGCGGCATGATCACACAGAGTGCCGGGCAAGCTGCCGGAGAGCACCGTGGTCAACACGCGGTTGCCGGCGCCCGAGGGCAGCGCGGGCAACAGCTGCGCCATCTGCGCCTCCGCCAGCGCCAGCCTCTGCCGCTGCAGCTCAATCGCCAGCGCCGGCTCTGCTGCCCAGAACGCATGATGGGTCTGCCCCACCTGCTCGACGACGTGCACCAGCTCCAGGGTGCCGCCAAAGGCGCCCGCAAACAGCGCGCCATGTCCGAAGGCTCCCCTGGCCTCCTCCGAAAAATCCACGGGCACCAGGATTCGACTGAACATGTTCGGCAGCTCCCCCGCCACATGTAGAGCGGCAGGAACGGTTGCGCAACGCAGCCGCGCGCCCTCCGCCCTCGGTCGCCGTCAGTCTCTCTGGCGCGAAGTGCGACCGCGTTCCCCCGGGGTGCCCCAGCTGACGTCGGCCAGCTTGCGCCGCTCCTCCGGGCTCAGGGTGGCTGCGCGCTGCACCAGCTTTTCGTGCACGGCGGCCTGGATCTGTGTCGTCTCGGCACGCAGGGCCTGGAGCGCGCTCTGGAACTTTGCAGGGTCGAACGGCTCTGCGCTCAGCACGCGCTCGGCCTCGCGCCGGATGCCCACCAGCTCCTGGCGCTTGGGCCGCAGCTCCGCCCGCTCCGCCTCCGTCATCCAGGAGAGCGGAGCACGACGCCCGCGGCGGTGGCGGCGCTCGGGGCGCTCGCCATCCGGCTCGTGCACCCGCGCGCTCGAGCTGGCGCTGCCCCAGCGCTCCGCACGCCACTGGCGGTGCTGCCACCAGCGCGCCGCCGTGACCCCCAGGAAGAAGAGGTTGATCGCGACGGAAACCGCCAGAGCGATGGCCAGCCAGCGCTGCTTCATGGCTCCTCCTCCCAGTACAGATCCAGCCCCAGCGCGAGCTCGATCTCGCTCCAGTCCTCACCGGCCAGGCTGTCCTCGGGCTCCTCATCCAGCGGCTCTGCCAGGAATGCCGCGGGCGAGCCCTCTGGCGGCTCCAGCTCGAAGCCGGGCACGGAGCTGCCCACGAACACGCCGATGGCGGCCGCTGCGCCCCACGCCAGCAATGGCGCGAGCGGATTGCCAAACGGCCACCACGCAGCCCAGCCGCGAGGGTGGCGCGCAGGCAGCGCAGCGATGCGCGCCTGCAGCGCAGCGCTGGGCAGTACGTCCGGCACGGCGTCCAGCAGCGCGGCCAGGCGCTCGGCGCGTGCCCACAGCGCTCTGGCATCGGCAGACGTATCCAGCAGCTCCTGCGCCGAGGCCCGCATGTCCGCCGGCCAGCGCTCGAGCGCGCTGCCATGCAGGTCCAGCCCGGCCTCCAGCGCTTCCAGGGTGAAAGGCTTGCGCTCGGTCATGCCTCCCCCTGCTCGGCGAGGGCCGCGAGGCTCTCTTTCAGCTGGCGGCGTGCGCGCGCGAGCAGCGACTCGAGCGCGCGTACACCGACGCCCAGCACCTCGGCCGCTTCCGCGTTGCTCAGCCCTTGATAGTGCACCAGTCCGATGGCGGCACGCTGGCGCTCCGGCAGCTGCGAGAGCGCCAGCTGCACCGCGTTTGCGACCTGGCGCTCCAGAAACAGCCCGCTCGGACGCTCGGAGCCAGGCAGCTCATCCGGCGCGACCCCGCTGGCTGGCTCGCGCCGGCGGCGCAGGCGATCGATGCACAGGTTGTGGGTGATGCGATAGATCCAGGTAGAGGGCTTGGCGCTGGGCACGTAGCGCCCAGCGTGCTCCCACAGCCGCAGGAAGGTCTCCTGACTGACCTCCTCCGCCTCGGCGCGGTTGCCCAGCATGCGGTGAGCGAAGGCGTGGATGCCGCGCAGGTGGCGATCGACGAGCTGCCGGTAGGCGCGCACGTCGCCACCTGCGACGAGCTCGATCAGCTGCACCTCATCTGTCGTCGCGTCCACTGCTGGCTTCTCACGCCGCGCGACCAGCGTCTCTTCCCGCCGGTCGAGAGACATCGCGACCAACAGGTCGGGCCAGGGTTGCCACATCAGCGCTTCTGCCATTGCTTTGCTCCGCCCCGAACGATGGGGCTCTGCTGCTTTCAACGATGCGCAGCGTAAAACCCGTCGTCACTCTCGCGCTTCCGGGAATAGCCTGTGAGCGGTGTGGATCCGTGCACTTGGGGGCTGCGCTGGAAAGAAACGGGCAGCCGCCGCCGGGCCGACCTGCGGTGCTCCGCCCGGTGCTCGGCGTCCGTCTCGATCTGGGACGTGCCACTGCAGCAGCGTCACCGGCCGTCACCGCGTGGTGGTCGGAAGCTGCAACACGGCCAGCCCTGGCGCCGGCACCTCGACCCGGCAAGCGCTATCGCCCTGCTCCACCCGCCCCTCGCGCGGCACCACGCGCTCGGGCGCATCCCAGTCGTTCTGCTGCTGCAGCGCACCTCCGCCGAGCAGCTGCACGCTGACCTTACCCATCACTCGCCGATCCTCCAGGCGCACGTCCACCGTGAGCGGGCGCTCGCTCTCGCGGTTCACCAGGAACACGGAGAGCACACCGCTCTCGCCGTCAAAGCTGGCCGCCGCGTCCAGCACGGGTACCGAGCCGCGCGCCCCGGCGGAGTACTCCGGCGACTCGATGCGCGGGGTGAGCGAGATGCCGCGCGCGGCCTCGGCGAACATCACGAACGGGTGATAGATCGTCTGCAGCAGCAGCGCGTCGCGCTTGGTCAGCACGGGGGCAATGACATTCACGATCTGCGCCAGGCACGCGATCTTGACCAGATCTGCGCGGCGCAGGAACGCGGTCAGGTATTGCGCGCAGACCAGCGCGTCTTCCAGGTTGTACGCCTCCTCCAGCAGCGGCGGCGCCTCGCGCCAGGCGCCGCGCGTGTGCTCCCCGTGTCGCGCGCGGTACCACACGTTCCACTCGTCGAAGGCCAGGTACACGCGCTTGTTGCTGCGCTTCAGGCCGCGCACGTAGCCGATGACGGCCGCGTAGTCCTCGAGCACGCGATCGATCTCCACGCCCTCGGCCAGATACGCCGCCGAGTCCTTGGCGGCGTTCGAGCTGTAGCGATGGGCAGAGATATAGTCGATGGTGTCCCAGCAGGTCTCCAGCACCTCGCGATCCCAGCTGAGATACGTAGGCATGCCCCGGCCGGAGGAGCCCGCGGCCACCGTCTCGATGCTGGAATCCAGCTGCTTCATCAGGAACGACGCCTGAAAGGCGCGCCGCGCATATTCCGCAGCGGGCACGTGCCCCGCCTGCCACGGGCCGTCCAGCTCATTGCCCAGCCCCCACAGCTTGACCGCGTAGGGGTTTGCCTGACCGTGCTCGGCGCGTAGATCCGACCAGCGCGTGCCGCGCGGCAGGTTGCAGTATTCGACCAGACGAGCTGCGTCCGCCGCGTCACCGGTGCCCAGGTTCACGGCCAGAAACGGGCCGGTGCCGAGGGCCTCGCACCAGGTCATGAACTCGCCGATGCCAAACTGATTGGTCTCGATGCTCTGCCAGGCATAGTCCGGGCGCCGCGGGCGCTGCGCGCGCGGGCCGACGGTGTCGCGCCAGTCGTACGCGGACACGTAGTTGCCACCTGGATAGCGGACCACGGGCATGCGCATGCGGGCGAGCGCCCGCAGCACGTCGCGGCGGAAGCCACGCTCATCACTGTGAGGGCTCTTCGGATCGTACACCCCGCCGTACACGGCGCGGCCGAGGTGCTCCAGGAAGCCGCCAAAGATGCGCGCATCGATGGCGCCGGCGTTAAACCCCGTGTTCAGTGTGAGACGAGCGGACATGATTTCTGACTTTCTCCTGTCGTGGCAAGTAGCAAGGCACTCTGCAACTCATCGGGCTCCCGCGCTCTCCGGCGTCAGCCCTCGTCGCTCCAGCGCGGCCTGCAGCAGCGGCTCGATCTGCCGCCGCAGGCTGGCGTTGGCATAACCTACCCAGGCCACGTCGGCCTGCACGTCGAGCGGGACGTCGAGCGGGCGCCCCCACGGATCGCTGAGCAATACCCCCGCCTCTTCCGCGATCAGCGCCGTGCAGATGTCATACGGATGGCAGCACAGCCCGCTGGGCTGGCCCCGGCGCTGCAGGAGCGAGCGCATGAGCGGGCGCAAATCCGCATTGAAGCGGTCGTGCCCCACCGCCAGCTCATACAGCTGGCCGCCGGTGGAGGCGTACTGATCCTCAAAGCACAGCGCCTTGCCCGCCGGTGAGGCGCCGAGCAGCGCCAGCATCAGCTCCTCATCGATCGCCGCGAGCTCGTCACGCGCTCCGGGGAAAAAGCGGGTGAGCATGGCATAGCCATGCAGCACGCTGTCGGCGCGTGACGGGCGCAGCGACAGCTGCGTGCGCGCGCCCGTCAGGTGATTGAGGCGCTCCAGGTTGGCACCGCGTCCGCGCACGGCCCAGAGCTCGTCACACAGGTGCTGCTTGAGCGTGGGGATCTCCGTTTGTGCAGCCAGCAGCACGTCCCCGAGGCGCGTGTGCTCACCACGATTGGGCGCCACTGCGCCCAGCACCCAGGCGCTGCGCTTCTGGTACATGATGCCACGGGTACCGTCGATTGGGTCCACGATGAAGCGCCACGCGCTGGGCTTGGTCCTGCCGCGCGGCAGCACCAGCTCACCCCCCGGCAGGCCCTCGGCCACCAGCACCATGCCACCGATGGCACCCGCTTCCGGCTCCAGCTGCTCGATCAGCAACTCCTCGCTGACCTTGTCAATCTGATAGATGGTGTCGCCTGGACCGTCGTCGGCAACGGCGCCCAGCTCCGCCTCGGACTGGCGCTCGCAGGCGTCAACGACGGCGTCACGGATCGCTCGCTGCACGTCGCGCAGCAATCCCAGCAAGGTGCTCAGGTCGGCCATGGCCGCATCTTATGCTGGTGCGCTCAGCGCTGCGAGGACTTGTAGTGCACGCTCGAGACAGCGCGCAGCTCCGCGGCCTTGTCCTCCGGGGCCGTATCGCTGATGAAGCCTCCAGCGCCCACCTCGGGGCCTGCCAGGTACTTGAGCAGGCTCGGCTTGCGCAGCGGCGGATGGATCTGGATATGAAAATGGTGGTGGGAGTAGTCACGCCCATCCGTCGGCGCTTGATGCAGAGCCAGGATGTAGGGAAAGGGCATCTGCCACAGGTTGTCGAAGCGCACGAGCAGCTCGTGCAAGGCCGCGGCCAGATCTCCGAGCTCACTGCGCGACAAGCTGGCGATGCTGGGGTGCGTGCCCTTGGGCGCCACGATGGCGTCGTACGCGTAGCGGGCAAAATACGGAAGAAAGGCCACCGCGCCGTCATTCTCCACGAGCCAGCGCCGGCCGTCCGCGCGCTCCGCCGCCAAAATATCCTGAAACAGCAGGCGCCCGGTCTGCTGCCGGTGCGCTCGCTCCGCCTCCAGCTCGATCTCCATGCTCTTGAAGACGAAGTTGGTCGCGTAGACCTGGCAGTGCGGGTGCGGGTTGGACACGCCCACCACCTCGCCACGGTTCTCGAACACGAGCACGTGCTCGACCTCGCTGCGCGCCCCGAGCTCCAGGTATTGCTCCTGCCATACCGCCATCAGCGCAGCCACCTCTGCCACGCTCAGCTCCGCCAGGCTCAGATCATGCCGGGGCGTGTAGCAGACCACGCGCGCGATGCCGGTGGCGGGGCGACTCTGATAGATGCCGGGGGGCTCGGGCAACACCAGCGGCGCCGAGGACCCTACGCACGGGTGATCGTTGTCGAACACGAAGACGCCGGTGTAGTCCGGATTGCGCGCACCGCTGACCCGCGGGTTGCGCGGGCAGAGGTAGCAATCGCTCGCGTACTCCGGCGCCCGCCGCTCCGTGGCCTCTACCCGCTCGGTATTCCACGGCCGATTCTGGCGGTGCGCCGCGACCACGACCCACTCACGCCGCAGCGGGTGCCAGCGCTGCTCCCAGGTCATGGCCAGCAACTTACTCCGCGCGCGCTGGCGCGAGCAACCGGCGAGCGGCTGCCGGCCAAAAATGCCTGGTCAGGAGCCGCGCGTCATGACAACACCAGTATCGTGAAGGACAACCTGCTGGAAATCCGGGGCGGCCGCCGCCTCACCGGCGGTCGCGTCAGCGTCGCCGGCTCCTCCAATCAAGTCACCAAGTGCATCATCGCCTCCCTGCTCACGAGCGAGGACGTGATCTTGCGCGGTGCGCCGGAGGTCAGCGAGCGCAAGGTCGTGCAAGAGTTGTTCGAGTTCCTCGGCGGCCGCATGGAGGAGCTGGACAGCTCCACCGTGCGCTTGAACGCGAGAGACGTGGCGCGGGCGGACATTCCCGATGAGCTGTGCCGGAAGAACCGCATCAGCGTGCTGTGCGCCGGCCCGCTGTTGCATCGCTTTCGGGAGGTGACCATCGCCAACACGCTGGGCGGCGATCAGATCGGCCGGCGGCCGGTGGACTTCCACCTCAAGGGTCTGGAAGAGATGGGCGCGCGCGTCGAGTGCAGCGGCAACATGTATCAGTTCAGCGTGGGGGAGCGTGGGCTGCACGGCGCACGGCTGGTCCTGCCCTTCCCCTCGGTGATGACCACCGAGCACCTGGTGATGACCGCCACCCTGGCGCGCGGCCGTACGGTGATCGAGAACGCGGCGACTGAGCCGGAGATCATCGAGCTGGTGAAGATGCTGCAGCGCATGGGCGCGGACATCATGGTCGACGCGCACCGCACCATCGTGGTGCAGGGGGTGGAGCGGCTGAAGGGCTGTGACGTGACGTGCATGGTGGATCGCAACCAGGCGGTGAGCTTCGCGTGCGCAGCGCTGGCCACCGGCGGTGACGTGCTCCTGGCCGGCGTGGGGCACGACCCCATCTACAGCTTTCTGAACTTCATCCAGCGCATGGGCGCCGAGTTCCAGGTGACCCCGGAGGGCGTACGGGTCAGCGCCCGCCGCTTGCTGGCCACCCACGTCGAGGTGGAGGTCCACCCGGGGTTCATGACGGACTGGCAGCAACCCTTCACCGTGCTGTTCACGCAAGCGAGTGGCACCAGTGTGCTGCACGAGACCATCTTTGAAGATCGCCTCGGCTACACTCGCTTCCTGTCCAAGATGGGTGCCAACATCACGCTGTTCGCCAAGTGCCTGGGCGAGGTACCGTGCCGCTTCCGCGGTCGCAACCACATCCACTCGGCCATCATCCAGGGCCCCACCCCGCTGAGCGCGGGGGAGTTTGCGCTGCCCACGGACATCCGCGCCGGCATGTGCCTGGTGGTGGCGGGGCTGGTGGCTCAGGGCACCACTCGCCTCTCCAACATCCACGAGCTGCAGCGCAAGTACGATCACCTGGTGCAGAAGCTCTCGGCGCTCGGCGCTGACGTGCAGGTGCGCTCGCCGAGCCAGGGCTGAGCCCAGGCAGGGCTGAGCCGCCAGGGCGCGCGCTTTGTCCGGCTAGCGCCCGCGGGCGCCCGGGCCCTTCACGTGGCGGGTCACCACGATCTCCTTGCCGTCGCTCAGCGGGTGGACGGCAAAGCTGTGGGTCATGCGCAAGACGGCGCCCAGGCCGCCGCCGATTCCCTTGCGATGCAGGAGCTGCATCGGGTCCAGCGGGCCGCGATCGTCGCAACCGTCTTGCAGCGCGATGCTCAGATCGTGGAAGGGGGGTCCGTAGTCCCTGGCCACCACGCTGATGCCACGCCCTCGCCCCTCTTGCGGCTCCAGTCCGCTGAAGGTCAGGCAGCCGTGCCGACCATACTTGATGATGTTGGAGCCCAGCTCCGAGGCCACGATGGCCAGCTCCGTCGTCTCCCGCGGCTGAAAGCCCAGCTCACCGGCAAAGGCCTTCACCGCGCCACGCGCGGCGAGCACGTCGACCCAGACGCGGATCTCGAAATTGGGCATGTGCGGGCGGCGCGGCCCTCAGTCGGTAGACTCGAGCAACTGCCCCACGTACTGCTGGAGCGCGTCCCGCAGGTTGCGGTGTGTGATCACGTTGGATAGGTCCAGGCCCATGTGCACCACCGTCTGGGCGATGTGCGGGTTCATGCCCGTCAGCACACACTCGGAGCCCAGCAGCCGCACGGCCTTCGCCATGCGCACGAAGTGGTCCACGGTGCGCGTGTCCATCACGTCGATGCCGGTGATGTCGATGATGGCGCACTTGGCGCTCTTCTCCACCACTGCCCGCAGCAACGTGCTGGTCATCTCGCTGCTGCGCGCGGTATCCATCAGGCCCACCACGGGCACGCACAGCACGCCGTCCCAGACCTCCATGATCGGCGTGGAGAGCTCCTGGATGGCGATCCGCTGCCGCTCGATCGTGGCCAGCTTGCCCTCCAGCTCCTGCTGGTAGGAGCGAGCCTTCTCCTGCTCCGCCCCCAGCGCCGCGATCATGTCGTTGATGCCCGCGTACAGGCTGGCGAGCGGACTGGTGTCGCCCTCTCGCAGCTCGAGGCGCGTGGTGTAATCGCCGTACCCGACGTTGGACAGGACCAGGAGCGCGTCCGCGACGCTCTCCAGGATCTCTTGTTCCGCGTCTACTGTGTTCATACTCCTCCGACTTCTTGATGGCCGCGGGCTTCGTGCGCGCCAGCGCCAGGCGCCGCCGGGCTGCCATCCTGCCCCGTGGATGTAACTGCGCTCGCCCCGCTGGCGGCTTGCGCCGCTCGCTTCTCAGTCCTGGACGCCTTCATGCTGACCAGCGCGCGCAAGGCGTCGCGCAAGGTACGGTGAGTCTCCACACCGGTGAGGTCCATGCCCATGTGCACGATCGTCTGTGAGACGTTCGGGTGTACCCCCGACAGCACACAGCGCGCGCCCAGCAGGCGCACCGCCCGGGCCGTACGCAAGAAGTGATCGACAGCCCGCGTATCCATCACCTGGATGCCGGTGATGTCCAGGATCACCAGGCTGGCCTTGCAGCGCACGATGGTATTGAGCAACGTGCGCGCCATATCGGCGGCGCGCGCGCTGTCCATGACGCCGACGATCGGCATGCACAGCACACCGCGCCAGACCTCGAGGATCGGCGTGGTCAGCTCCGCGATGGCGGCCTCTTGCACCTCGATGGCGTGGATCTTCTGCCGCAGCTCCTCCGAGTAGAGCTCCGAGCGCTTGCGCGCCTCCGCCAGCGAAGCCACCATGTCGTTGAGGCTCGCCGTCAGCGCACCCACTGGATGGCTCTCCGGATAGCGCAGCTCCAGCGTGGGTACGGTCTCGCCCGCACCCACTCGCTGGAGCACCTCCAGCAACAGCGCGATGTTCTCCAGCAACTCCGAAGCCATGCCGGGAGCGGGGCGCGCGGTATCCAGGGCCGGGTCTGTCATCGCCTCACCGATTCTCGGAGATTTGCGCCGTCCCGGCGCCCTGGCGATGGCGGCGGATCGCCTTCTGGTCGGGCTTCGCCACGCCCAGCAGCGACAGCGCCCCTTCCAGATCCAGTGAGCTGGTGATGTTGTCCAGGTGCACGCCCATGGTCTCCAACGTCAGCGCGATCTCCGGCTTCATGCCGCAGATGACGGTCTGTGCTCCCATCAGCGACGCCGCATCCGAGATCTGCGACAGCACGGAACACAGATGGCTGTCGATGATCCACAACCCCGTGATGTCAATGACCAGCCCGGAGGAGCCATCGCGATAGATGCGCTCCAGGACCTCCGACATCAGACGACTGGCAACGTCATCCGTCATCTCCCCCTGAAGCGGAACCAGCAGCAGGTGCCAGAGCTTGATGATGGGAATGTTGTTGTACGCTTCGTCCATGGGTCACTCGAGATCTGCGATGAGCACGGTGGCATCGTCATAGCTGCGGCGGTGGCGCCGCAGCAGCCCGTCGCATGCGAGCTGCGGCGACGCTCCCTGAAACTCGGGAATGCTGGTCGGATTGGTGAGCCCGTCGGAGAACATCACCAGGCGGCAGGGAGACGCCAGTGTCGTCTTGCAGACACGAAACTTCTGGACGCGGACGCCCAGGATCCCGGCCGAAGACACCAGCGGCACGTCCGCCCGTTGTGGCCGGAGCTCCACGTTGCCCACGGAGCAGGCCCACAGCTCCTTGCCCCGGACCAGGCAGACGGCTCCTGCGGCGCCCCGCGTCCCGCGCATGGCGTCGTGCAGCGTAGGCATGAGCTGGTCCATGCTCGTGTCGAGCGAGACCTCATTCAGGTAGCGCAGCGCCGCCAGCGCCGCGAGCTCTGCCTCCGGCCCATGCCCAAGCCCATCGATGACCGCCAAGAGGCTCTGCTCGCGGTCGTCCTGGCGAAAGAACGGCCGATCGCCGTTTGCCGACTCGCCCACTTTGGGAAGTGAGGCGTGCCCCACCAGCATCTTCAAAGCACTACCTCCGCTACGATGGACGTTCCTCGTGCGCCCGTGGTGATCTGGAAGCGATCCGCCAGACGCTTGGTTCCCAGCAGGCCCTTGCCGAGCCCGGTGCGGCTCTGATAGCGGCCGCCCATGATTTGATCGAGGTTCGGAATGCCAGGGCCGTTGTCGATCGCCGTCACCACGATCTGACTGCTGCGCGACTGATTCACGAAGCCGACCTCGATGCTGCCCTGCTGCGCGTACAGAACGATGTTGCGCGCCAGCTCGCTGACGATGGTCGTCACTTTCTGCATCGAGAAGGCGCTCGCGCCCGCGTTCTCGCACAATCTCCGCGCCTCCGACCGTGCGGCGCTGATGTCTGCCTCCCGCTTGAGGTCGATGCGACACGAGCTGGAGTCGGAGCGCGACCGAAAGAACTCCTTGAAGCGCTCGAGAGCGTCGTGCTGCATGCGCGGCGCAACGAACAGCTCAATCCCACGGCGCAACGCCGGGCTGCACTTGACCAGCTCCTCGCGGGTCAACGTCGCCTCGGAGAGACCCCGCTCCTGCAGCACGCGAGCGACTAGGCCGCGGGCGTTCACCCTGGACATGTAACGCTCCAGGACCGCCGTGATCGCTTCGACGTCTTTGTTCATCCGCCGCCCCGAGACCTCGACAGCTGTTCACGGCGTCCCAGCCCGGGAAGTTTAGATGCAGCCAAATTCCGTAGCCGTTCTGCGCACCCTTGCTGCGCGGCCACGGCGCACACGTAGCCCTACAGGCCGCGTGAAGCTGGGTTGGCACCGGCCCCTGCAGGATGTGTCCTCGCCAGCGGACAGCCTCCCGCCCTCCGAATCGTGTCTCTCGTCCACTCTGCAGGACACCTCGCCGAGCGTTCTCAGCGCCACACGGTTCGGCGCAGCGAGCCCGCTTCACCGCGTCCGCGGCAGACACGCTGGCGGCAGCCACGGCTCGCGGAGGCTGAATTTGTGCCATATCGTGCGCCCGCGGTGTCCCACCGCCTGGCGCAACCCGAGTGATACGACCAGGCGAGCTAACCCCTAAGGGTGTCTTGCCACACTAAATCACTCGTGAGACAGTGGCTCTTGGTGGGTGAGCATGAGCGGGATGAACGCAAAGCTCTGCGCGCGAGCATGACTGGAGGCAGGATTGTCCGCACGGGGTCGAGTTGTTTCATCGGCTGTAACACAACTTCGGCTAGCCCATTTTGGCCACCTCGTTTGCCGGCGCCGTCTCGGGGCTGCCCGGCACGACATCGTCTACTCAGACGGCGTATGAGAGACACGAGATCAGCAACCACAGGGCATCCTTGCGGCGTTGCTGTTCTCGCCAGTGGCCCGCTCCGTCGCCGGGCATCTTCGCCGGCGCTCCCTCGAGCCTGGGGCAGCGCCGGGCCTCCTGATTGACTTTCCGAGGCGGCGGGGGGCCTTCGCGCGCTCCGATGCCCACTGACAACCGTGACTGAAGGCCTCCGTGTTTACGCCACACGCTGGCCGAAAGGATGGACTTGCATGCTGCGTTCCACGCCGATCGAGCGTTCTATCCAGCGGACCGCCTCCTCGAATGGGCTGCTGGGTAGTGTGTCAGAGGCACACGGGTTGATGCCGGCGACGGCGCCGAGCACCAAGTTGCCGGAGCCACTCTCCTTCATCGACGAGTGCCTCGCCGAGCTCCCGAGGCTTCTTCGCAAGGGTCGAGTGTGCCGCCGACTGATGGAGCTACCCGTGGTTTCGGATGCCGAAATTCGGCGGCTCGACTGCGAGGGCAAGCTGCGGCTCAGCATGGCGTACGGCTTCTTCGCGTACTCCTTCCGTTACGCTTGGGAGCACGGTCGCGAGCGGCTACTGCACGACGGCGAGCCCTGGGCCAGCGCGCCACCCGCTGCCGGAGAGGATCCGTGCGCACCTGCCTCGGGCACGATCGCCAGGATACGCCGGAACATCATGCTCCCCTGGCGCACGCTCTGGCAGGAAATGGGCCGTACGCAGCCCTGCTTTGAAGGCGACTTCTTCACGCGGAACTTTCGTGCGACAGGAGCCTACGGGGGCGGCTCGAGCGTCGGTCAGGACAGCTGCGAGCTCGCGTTTCGAATGTTTGACAGTGAAACGGAGCGCGTCTTCTTCCTGGGTGTGCAGGAGGTGACGGCTCGCTTCAACTGCCTGCCTGCGCTCGTGCGCATGCAGCGCGCGATGGCTCGGGGTGAGCACGAGGCAGTCGCCGCAGCGGTCGATGAGATCACGGTCCTCTGGGGGCGCGTGGTCGAGGACGTGTTCATGCGCTTTGATACGCGCATCGATCCCGCGGATTGGGCGGCCACCGTCGGCACCTGGACGGCGTCCCCGCTGCCCGGGCGCGACGGGTTCTCCGGCATGTTTTTTCCTGCGTTTCACATGCTGGACGTGCTGCTGGGGCGCGTCCGCTATGGGACCACGATGGGAAAGCTGATCGCCCACACCCGAGGGGAGCTGCTGCCCGCCTGGCAAGATCTGTTCGCCGCCATCGGCGAGGCTGACTTGCGCTCGTATTGCGAGCAGCACGGTCGCGAGTTTCCCGAGCTCCTGCGTGCCCTCGTTCGCCTGCAGGATGCCTATCAGCACTTCTTTCTGGTGCACCGGCGCAAGGTGTTCGCCTTCGAGTATCAGGGCATCGTCACCGGTCGAAATTCCACGAACGCCGGCATCGCCGTGAACATCAAGGACCGCACCGTGGAATCGGTCTTCAGCTTGGCCACTTGGAACGAGATCGACGATCTCTTGCTGGAGAGCGGAAGAGAGCGGCCCCTCGAGCGGCTGGCAGCGGGCCCGAAATGCCCGTTCTCGGGCGCAGCTCTGGCCGACGACGCCCCGAAGGCGTTCCCCCCTGCGATTGCAACGGGCTGCCCATTTGGGGCAAGCGCCGGCGCCGGGAGCGCAGGCGCAGCCCCGGCACAGGTGTCGTTGCCCGCCTGGCGGCCCTTGCCGGGCGCTGAGTATCCGGGCCTTCACGGGCTGGAGCTCGACTCGCTGCCCGTACCCCCACAGGTGGGCGATCGGCTGGCGCTCTGGCTCGATCCCGACGGAAAGGAAAAGGTCGAGGGTGACTTCATGGGGTCGCTGCGGCCTCCCTATCTGGTCCGCACCGCAGCCGCCGTCGGGCAACTGCACGGAGTTCAGCTCCTGCGGGGGATATTCGCTCGCGAGCCCGGCGCTGGGCCGCACGCGGACCACACGCGCGATGCGCCGGTACTGCTCATCGCGCAGGGGCGCCACTCGGTGCTGGCGTCGACCTTGATCGAGCACGTTCGCTCCGAGCTCTTCGTGCTGCTCGAGGCACCCCCGTCCGAGAAAGCCCTGCTGGCACGGTTAGGGGTGCCAGCCGACGCGGTGACGACCGTCTCGGACCTCAGCCAAGCTTCCGTGGACGACGTATCGGAGGCGTGCGGCCATTCGCGCAGCACGCTTCGTGCGCTGCGCGACCGCTCGTTGATCTATGTGTCGGGCTCCCCCGAGTTCGTGAAGCGCGCGAACGCCTGGCTCGCTTCCGCGTTCCTCGAGCCGCAGGAGCCCATCACTGCGTTCTTGTCGGAGCTCCGCGAGTCCAAGCGCTACCGCCCGATGGTCCAGGCCGGTTCTGCAGCCGCCGAGGAGAACTCGGTCATGTATCCGTGGGACGTCATCGGCGCGAGGCGTTATCCGCTGCGCGTGGTCCTGAACGGCAGGGTCCTGGATCTCACGCAATTTCAGGCCGTACACTACGGCGGCACCCCGATCTTGCGGATGCTGGCCGGCACCGACGTGAGCGCAGAGTTTTCACGCGCCCATCCTCAGCAGCAGATCCGCATGCCGGACGTATACGCGGTGGCCTCCTTTCGCGTCCCCGCAGGGCTGGAGCGGCTGACTCGCCTGAGCTTCATGATTGCACGTTCTGCGAACGTGCTGAATCTACTCGACGACATGCTGGCGCCTTACGGCGCTCACGCGCGGCCCCGAACGCAGCGCCTGTGCCGCGTGCTGGAGACGCTCGATGTGGAGACGCTCTGGTCCACACGGCTCGCTCGCGCCCTTGGCGGTGATATCCAGCCGGCGATTCAGGAGGCGCTGAGGGCAAATCACGCGCTCGCGCTGGTGACGCTGGAGAACAGCTTGCGGAGCTCCGAGCTGACCGATCTCTCGGCAACGTTTGCCGCGCAATACACGAGCCTCTACGAGGACGTGCTGCAGAACCTCGTCCGAGGTCTGCGCGAAAGCGTCACTGCCGTGAACCGTCCGCTCGATCGCAAGGCGCTGGCCCGTTGTTTTGGCCGGCATGTACAGATCTTGCTGGAGCGCGGCGCCCGGCGCTCGGCGCAAGATCCCCAGGTTGCCAGGGTTCAGCCCTGGGACGCGGAGACCGCGCCCGTGGTGCCCGAGGCCCTCGCCTGAGGCGCCGGTGCAGGAGTGGGCATCGCAGCAGCGATGCCCTCACTGCCCGGCAGAGCTCTTCGGCGGGCGCGTCGTGTGCCGCCGCGCCCGCCCTGCTCTCACGCCCGCCAGGTCAGCTCGAAGGTGGCGCCATCCTCGCTCGGCTTCTCGGGTGACCAGCCCTGGACGGTGACGGACTCCACCGTCTTGCCGATCGCCCCGAGCCCAAAGCTGACAAAGCCGGCCGCCGTGCAGACGGCATGCTTGTAGCCTTGCATGCCCGAGGTAGCGAACCTGACAGAGTGATCGTCGAGGTTCTCGACCACGAGCTTGCCTCCGCTGCAGTCACGACGCCACAGGTCGGGCACCTTCTTCACGAGCAGCTGGGTCGACATCATCTTCATGAAAAGCTTTAGGAAGGTGTTCGTGGCTTCCATGGCCACGTGGGTGCCGCATTTGATGAGCAACTCCTTCGAGCGCTCCCCCCCGTCGCCAGCTTTCGAGATCGCGTCGAGCGCCTCCGAGAACACCGAAACAGGACACCAGTCGGCGGACTTCAGCGTCTCCAGTAGATGCCGGGCCTGCGGTGAGAAGGCGGCAATGGCCCGCTTTGCTTCCTGCTCTCCCACCGTCTGGCGCAGGTAATCGACAGCTGAAACGAACATGTAACCGCGGACATTGAAGTCTAGCGACTGCTCACCCATACCTGAGATCCTCCCTCGTGCAACTCTGGCATACTTTGCCATTTGTCGCTTCCGGGGAGCAGCGCGGGCGCCGATTTCGGTGTGCCTCGGCCCCACATTCGCGGCCTACCAGCAGCTCACTGCCCAAAGAGCCGAGGGGCTGCGGGTGCGATGCGCCGCAACCCACGCGCTCAACGCACAGCGCACGGGACGCATCGAGCATCGAGCATCGATGCACCGAACGGCGATGCGCCAGCACGATTGCGAGAGGGATCGGAGCGCTCATCCTTCCGGGGTGAGTACCAGGCTGGGCAGGGAGCATTGCACAGCCCCCGGAGCGGTTGTTATCGTGTAGTCCCGTTCGCGACGCATCCGAGCGCGACTCGTGCGGCGTGCTCGAGACCGAACGGTGATCGAAGGAGACACATGCGACAGGTGTTGGCCAGCATAGATGCGCGAACGGAGACGTTCGCCCGGCTCACGTATTTCCGTCTGCTAGAGCGTCCGGGGGCACGCTCCGACGTCGAGATCATGGCACGAGGGCTCTCGTTTTTCGTGATGAGCTTTCAGGACATGCTGCGGCTCAATGCCAGGCTGATCAGCGATCCCGAGCTGAAACAGCTGGCCCTGGGCCAGCGCAAGGATGACGCCGGACATGACCTGTGGTTCTTGCATGACATTCAGAAGCTGAGTCTCGAGCCAGACCTGCGCTGGTTGTTCAGCAAGCGTCACGAGCAGACCAGGGATACGTCGTACGAGATCATCTCGCAGATCCTCACTGCCCGGAGCGATGCGGCCCGGCTCACCGTTGGGCTGGCGCTGGAGGCCACGGGCGGCGTCTACTTCAGCCGAGTGTACCGCTTCTTCTCCAGCTTCGGCCTGAGCGACGGCTTTCAGTTCTTCTCCCGGCACCACTGGGACGCAGAGCAATCGCACGACTTACACGAGAGCCAGCTCCTCGAGCAGCTGCTGGCGCTGGAGCTCGCCCCCGAGGTGCGGAGCCAGGCACTGGCCGCGGCAGCATCCACATTCGAGGCGATCACGCGCATGTGTGAGGATCTATCCAGCAAGATGCTGGAGGCCAGGGCCCGCCAGGGCTTTCAGCCCTCGAGCGCGCTGGAGATCCAGCAGGGCTCGGCGTAGCGCGTTCGGCGCCTGAGCTACCTTTCCAGGCGCCGCTGTCCCTGCGGCAGCTCGCCGCTTTGGCACGTTCACCCACACGGCACCCACTGGGGTGACGCGCAGGCGGTCAACGGACCAGCCCAGCAACCGTTTCTGAGCTCATGGGCAAAGTGAACCTGGCGGCGAGTGCGGCTCAGTCGGTGAGGTTTGAGACCCTGGGCGTCAAGCTCTTCCGCAGAGACTTTGCGTCCTCGTACGGTTGGTGGGGAAACATGGCCGTCGTGCTGGGTCGGCAGCCGCCAGACGCAGCACACGTCGTCAACTATCGCTCCTGTGTGCTCGAGCTGCACAAGCAGTTTCCGCAGGGCGTGGGCCTCATCACCGTCGTCAAAGACACGTCTGCGCCGAGCGCCAGCGGCCGCGACGCGATGCTGGCGATGTTCCGGGAGCTCTGGCCGCTGATGACGGCGGCGCTGTTCGTGCCCAACGCCGAGGGCTTCAAGGCTGCCGTACTGCGCAGCGTGATGAGCGGGCTGGTCCTCGCCACCGGGCAGCGCGACCGCGTGCGCGTGGAGCGCTCCGTGCCTGCGGGCATGCCGTGGTTTGCCGGCAAGCTTCTGGGCGACCGTGGCGACGCTCAGCAGAAGCTGCTGCATTCGGGCATTCAGCGCTTCTGCGAGGCAGAGTCCAGCCCCATCAGCCCACGCGCGCTCTGAGTCACACGCTCCAGCCATCGCGCGTCAATCAGCAACCGCTCATCGTACCCGCGCCGCACCGGCTGCCTCCACCCGTGGGGGTGAGCTTGCCCGCGCGCGAGAAGAGCACGGTGAGCATCCGCCGAGAGCCACAGCGCGCTCCCATGCAGTGCCGCGGTGCACGCAGCGCGCTGCAGCTCATCCGGCACAAATCAGGGCGGCAGCGCGCGCCCCAGGAGCGCGTCACGGCAGCGCGTGAGCGTAACGCCGGCAGGCAAGCGAGAGTGCCACTCACACGCGTCTCACAGCTCGAGTTGCCCGAGCGCACCCGCAGGGGGGTATTGCAACGCGCGGTTCGTTTGTTAAACCGATGAGCGCTTCGACGTTGAGCTCGATGCAGACTCAGCTCCACTCGAGCGGCAGACATCGCTCGCCGCTCAGACTTTCGCCATCAACGCAGTAGCGCCGTGGGCACTCACAAGCGCGCTCGGTGCATCGCCCTGCCTGCTCTCACCGAGAGCGGGCTGGGTCATCAGCCGCCACCCGCCGTCCCGAGAGCTCTTCTTTCAGGCTCTCGCGGAGCATCGCGCCTCGTCACCGTCTGTTCGGCGGCGAGGATCACCCCAGACAGGAGAAATCATGAACGAGACACAGCAGCGCACGAACGACGACAGTGGGATGGTTCAGAACGTGGTGATCCTCGGCGGAGGCACGGCGGGATGGATGACGGCGTCCTACTTGAAGCGGGCCTTTCCCGACCTGCGCATCACGCTGCTGGAGGCGCCCGGTATCCCGCGCATCGGCGTGGGCGAGGCGACCGTGCCCAACCTGCAGAAGGTGTTCTTCGACTTCCTCGGCCTGCCCGAGGACCAGTGGATGCGCCGCTGCAACGCGGCCTTCAAGGTTGCAGTCAAGTTCTGCAACTGGCGCCAGCCGCGTACGGAGTCCAGCTCCGATCACTTCTATCACCTGTTCGGCTTGATCCCGAGCGTGGGCCCGCTCTCGCTATCGCAGCACTGGGCCCTGCAGCACAGTCAGGGTGACCCCACGGCGCTGGACTACGCCTGCTACAAGGAGCCACCGCTGCTCGACGCCAAGCTCGCGCCGCGCCATCGCGACGGCAGCCGGGCCATGTATTATGCCTGGCACTTCGACGCTCATCTCGTCGCGGACTACCTGCGAGAGGTGGCGACTGGCTGGGGCGTGCAGCATATCGTGGACCAGCTGGAGAACGTCGAGCTCGCCGCCGATGGCTCGGTGGCTGCGCTGTACACCCGCGCGGGGCGCAAGCTCGGCGCAGACCTGTTCGTGGACTGCTCGGGCTTCCGCGGGCTCCTGATCAACAAGGCGCTGGCCGAGCCCTTCCTGGACATGAGCGATCACCTGATCTGCGACAGTGCCGTGGCCACGGCCGTAGCACACGATGATGACGCGAACGGTGTGGAGCCGTACACCTCAGCCATCGCGATGGATGCCGGCTGGACCTGGAAGATCCCCATGCTCGGTCGCTTCGGCACGGGTTACGTGTACTCGAGCCGGTTCCAGTCCAGGGAGCAGGCGGCGCGGGACCTGTGCGCGCTGTGGGACCTGAACCCTGCGCGGACGAGCCTGAACGAGATTCGCTTCCGGGTCGGCCGCAACCGCCGCGCCTGGGTCAAGAACTGCGTGAGCATCGGGCTCTCCTCGTGCTTCGTCGAACCACTGGAGTCATCCGGGATCTATTTCATCTATGCGGCGATCTATCAGCTGGCCAAGCACTTTCCCGACAAGAGCTTCAACCCGACCCTGGTGCAGCGCTTCAACGAAGCCATCGAGGCGATGTTCGATGACACGCGCGACTTCATTCAGACCCACTACCTGACCACGCCGCGCGAAGACACGCCCTTCTGGCGCGCGAACAAGTATGACCTGCGCCTGTCGGACAACGTGCAGCACAAGCTCGCCACCTACAAGTCAGGTCTGGCCGTCAATACCGCGCTCTCGCAGGCAGACTCGTACTACGACAACTTTGATTTCGAGTTCGGCAACTTCTGGACCAACAGCAGCTACTACTGCATTCTGGCCGGTATGGGCTGGATGCCAGACGTCCTGCCGCGAGTGCGCCACGCCAGCGCAGCAGAGCTGGAGCTTGCGCAGGAGCAATTCCGCGCCCTGAAGCGAGAGTCCGCGCGCCTGGCGGGGCAGCTGCCCAGCAACTACGAGCTGCTGCGGCAGCTGCATGGGACCGCGCCGATGACGGGCACGACAGAGCGGAGGCCGCTGCGTGCCGCGGGCTGATGACTTCCGCGCCGCTGATGACTTCCGCGCGGCGATGGCATCCTTCGCCTCGGGCGTCACCATCGTCACCACGCTGGAGAGCGACGGCAGCCGCCTTGCGATGACCGCTACGGCTTTCACGGCGGTCTCGCTGGAGCCACCGCTGTGCCTGGTATGCGTGGACCGGCGTGCCCGCGCACACGCCCCCCTGCTCCAGCACGGCTCCTTCGGCGTGAGCATCCTCGCGGCAGAGCAGGAGCCGGTCGCGGCGCAGTGCGCCGCCCCGATCCGGGATCGTCTGGCGGGGCTGCGCTGGCGGCCCGGCGCGCGCACGGGCTGCCCGCTGCTCAGCGGGGCACTGGCCGTGCTGGAGTGTCAGCTGGTGGAGGCGCACCCGGCGGGGGACCACGATATCCTGCTTGGCCAGATCGAGTCCGTACAGGTGCGCGAAGGCAATCCGCTGCTCTACTGGCGCACCAGGTACGGGGCGCTCCGGGCAGTTGCCGCGGAGCCGGGGCAGCCCACAGCCGAGCGCCGGGTGAACTGAGCCGGCAGCTCAGCAGGAGCCGAGGACTGGCGGCCTCGGCTCAAACTCGCCCGCTCGCTTGCTGCTGCAGCTCGTCGTACGTACGCACGAGTCATCGTCGGCACAGGCGCAAAGCGGTGCGCTCCACTCCGTCTCGGTTCATCCAGACTCAAGTCTTGGCCCGGCGATCCGCTCAGGCAGACGGGGGGTCAACTGCCCGGGGGGGCGATCGTAGCTAATGTCTGTAACATCTCAGGGGCGCTCCGGAGACGAGCCGGGAAAACCTCGAAAGCCCACCATCGTCGTGGTGGATGATTGCGAAGTGACCCTGGCCGCCACGGCCGAGACCCTGGAGCGCGCCGGCTATCGCGTGCTGACCCGCGATCGTCCAGCGGGCTGTGTCGCGATGATGCTGCAGGAGAAGCCCGATCTGGTGCTGCTGGACGTGTGCATGCCGACGGTGGCAGGCGACACGCTGGTCAAGCTGTTCTCGAAGGCATCGCCCAACAGCGGGACTATCATCCTGCTCTACTCTGCGTTGGATGAGCCGCTGCTGCGCAGCAAGGCCAAGGGCTCCGGCGCCCACGGGTATATCTCAAAGACCAACGACACGGGCGCGCTGGTGCGCGCCGTGCGGCGCTACCTGCGCCCCAGCAGCTTCGAGAGCCGCGTAGCGCTACCCAGCGAGACCGAGCCCCTCGACCGCCACAACCCAGCTGGCGTCTCTTCCATCCGGCGCGCCACGTCCGGCGCACAGTCCCACACCTCTGCGTTCCAACCGGCGTCTTCTCAGCACCCCTCTGCTCTGGTATCCAACCCGCCCACCCCTGCCGCCGCCTCGTCACAGCTCGCTGCGGCGCAGCTGGCCTCCGCCCACAGCGCCGCCGCGCTGCGCTCCAGCAGTTCCTCCGCGCTGCGCCGTGCCGTCGACCCCGACGCCAGCCGCCTGCGAGGCGTGGAGCTGCGCACGAGCACCTCTGGCGAGATGCGTAGGGCCAGCGGTGCCTACTCGCTCAACGTCCCGACCGTCTTGTTCGTGGACGACGACATGCTCGTGCTCTCCGGCTATCGCCGCCAGCTGCTCGGCCAGCCCTTCGAGTTCGACTTCGCCCTGTCCGTTGCCCAGGCGCTGCGCCTGCTCGACGCCCCCCATCCACCGAGCGTGATCGTCTCGGATCTGCTGATGCCAGAGCCCAGCGGCCGCGAGCTGCTGCGCAGGGCTCTCGATCGTGATCCCAGCTGGAGCCGGCGCTTCGTGATCGTCACGGGCCTCTCCCCGCATGAGGCGCGCGGCCAGCTGGACCCGCGCTTCACCGGCACGCTGTTGCGCAAGCCCGTATCCACCGACGCGCTGAGCGCGGCGATCAAGGGCTCGCTCAGCGCTCTCGGCTTGCCGCTGGCGGCTGAGAGCGCGCGCTGAACAGCCTGCGGGCTGCTGGGTGTAGCGCCCGCTGCGCTGAGCTGCTCTGACCTCCCTGGTCAGAACGAGATCTCCAACCAGCAGCGTCCTTTGGCCACGCCAGATGTGCGAGACACCCTCACACTGGCAAGCGAGCAAGGCTTTCCCCCCATTTGCCGATTGCAGCGCTGTGTCCCGCGAACGCCTGACAGCTGGTATTAAACTTAAGGATCAGCCAGCTTGACCGATTAGGATCGTTAGGCACCATGCTCCCTGCGGCACGCCATCAGACAGCTGGGTCCGCCTCGGTGCGAACCTTCAGCTCACGCAGCATCGGACGCGTGGCAGTGTTGATCTGGCACACGGAAGTCACCGTCGAAGGTGCCCGAGCGATCGCCAATGTATTCGCCGAGTTGAAGAAGGACCGGTCCGCAAGCGGCTTCGGGTTTCTCACCGTCCTCGAGGCGGGAGTGGACATCAGGCCATCGCCGGAAGCCCGCCAGGCCGTTGCGCAGGTCCTGACGGACTACGGGTCCGACATTCGCGCGGCTGCCGTCGCTTATGAGGCGAGCGGCTTCAAGGCGACGATTGTCCGAAGTGCGATCACCGCCATAAACATCGCGAGCAGCACACGCTTTCCCAATCGGGTATTCTCTGGCACACCACGGGCCATCGACTGGTTAGCGCTCACACTCGGGGACGCGACGATCGCCGCGAGCCTGCGAAACGGGGTAGACCAGATGCGCAGGGTGAGTCCGGGCGCGAGCGGCACCGTTCGCTCAGCTCGTTGAGCTGAGCCCTTCCTCGGCGCGAGACAGGCACTCGCCCAGGAAGTCCAGATACGCTGCCAGCGCGGCCGTTCCGGTCTCCACTAGATGACTGACTGCACCCGGACGCTCCTCGAGCAAGTATCCCAGCATTTTCCGGTTCAGTGCAGTGTGCCCAACGTCCAGTTGAACGTGTTCCTGCAAGAAGGTCAGGCAATCCAAGATCTCTTGGCCCAGGACCACTCGGAACTGCTCTAGCAGCCTCGGACCGAGCAGCACACTCAACCCCTCGATCTCCAACTCGATTGCAACCTGAGCAAAGGGCGCATCCCCGGCGATTGTCTGCTCGTGTAACTGAATGTAGCGGTGCATTGCTGGCGTACACGGGCGTGCCAGCAATCGCGTAGCGTCAAGCTCCTTCTGGTACCGCTTCGAATACGCGGCAACGAGACTTCGAGTGTCATCGACAAACAAGCGGTCGTGACCCGCTTCATGCTCCGCGTGCTTGACCAAGCGATCGCCGACTTTCGTCAGGCCAATCTCGCGGCATCGCAAGCCTGCACGCTTGATCCAGCCCTCGACTGGCGCGGTCATCTGGACGCCTAAAGAGCAATACTCAATCAGGAAGCGGTGCAGCAATTCCGGTGGGATGCCGGTGCGCAATAGCCCTCGCACACCAGAATGCGCGTCGATGCGTGCGCGGACACCCGACATATGTTGCTCGTAGAGCTCTAACTTCGTTTCCATTCAGCTAACCTCCTCAGTGGCCGAAACCGGTGCGGCGACAGCCTTGCGTAGATACAGCTGCCCCATACGAAACCTGCAGTAGTCCTCCCATTGGCGGATCCCCTCGCTCGCAAACGCCACGCATCCCATTCGTTCCGCGAGTTCGGTCCCGCACTCGGCCGTAGCCTGAAAAGTGCCAGTGGGGGCCACGACAATCGGATTACTCACCCCGATCGCAGCATACCAAGCACGCACGGCGGCTAGCAGCTCGAGCTGAGCAGCGACCGGAACCAGCTCGTTCCCCTGCTTGAAGTAGAACTGCGCGATGTTGAATAAATTGAACAAGGATGCTCCTGCAGGACCGGTCTCGCAAAGCGCGACACCGAGCAACTCTTCTCCGTCGAGCAGGCACAAGACGTGTCTCGTCCTCGCGTTCGTCCTGTTCAACTGCGGAGATGACAAAGACTGCGCATCGATGTCCATTGCATCAGCGAGAAGCTCCGGCAAGTGAGAGCGAACCAGCTTCGCGCACACATCCAGCAGAGCAGCAGACGCCGACAGCACCGTATATTCTGGAGCGACGTCACAGGCAGGGGCCTCCAAGGTTCGCTCAAACCGATCCCACGCAAACTGGATACCGAGCGCGTCGTCTCCCAACCAATCAATGAACTCCGAAAAGAGCATCTTGTGCCAGCGGAGTTCTATACTGAAGTACGCCATGGCAAGCGCCTTCGTGCCGTCGAAGGCCGTCGGCACCGAGCTTACTAGCTCATAGAGCGCAATTCGGCAGAGCCCACTCTCGCGATGCCCGCCGATCGTGGCGAGTTGATGGAAAACCCACGTGTTGGCATAGATGCGCGTGCTCGAGATGTGTCCAAGCAACGTGCCGTCGCTGGCCTCGTAGACGACATCCATCGAGCTCGGGCTACAGAACTGCGTCCATGCCTCCGTCAGTCCCTCACCCAAGCGCAACTTCAAGTATCCCGATTCATCTAGAAGCGTCGTGAGGCGATTCCGGCTGACGAGGGAACGGTGCCGCAGCCTGGGAAAGCGCAAACCCAGGTAAGTGTGCACCAGCTTCTCGTGGGCGGATCCTGCGTCCAGCGAGACACCAACGAGGCTTGTCTTCTCGGCCCCGGATCGCTGCCGCCTGCCGGTGACCGTCAGCGGGATGCGGGTAGCGCCGAGCAGCAATTCTGCCGCGACCGGAGTAGCGGGCAGCATCGGATCGCGATCGCTCGCAATGACACCGGCGCCAGTGGGGGCCAAGTCGACCACCTTCCAGGCGACAGGCTCATTTTGCCCGTCGGCGGAGTTCACCCAGCGAAGTTTTCCTTCACCGCGGCCAAGCGCCAGGCGAGTCGCACGCCGGAGATTGTGAACATAGACTCGCAGCGCGGACCAAATGGCCATGACTTCGCCGCCCGTGTCACCCGGCACTTCGAGCTTCTGAAGGCGCCCCCTCACGAAGAAACTCACGCCGTAGAGTTCACAGCTGCCGGTCCAATGCCCATCTCTCGCGGCTGCATTGATTGAAATACGGAGAGCACTATCATCGCGGCCTTGTAGCTTGACGAAGAAACTGGCCCTCCTCCGTCTGACATGAAGCCCTTCTAGCAACCGGCTCATGCACTGGAGCACCGCCTCACGGCCCGAGGCCGACTTGACCTCGAACCAGCCGTCGCCCACCAGGCTGTCGATCCTCGCTGGCGACTGCCGGTGTTGCGGAGCAAGAAAGTCGTTGGGCTCAGCCTTCAAGACCATGAGGCACCTCCTCTGTCGCAGAGACCAGGGACTGCTCTCCTCGGTGAAACGCCGGCTCCTCAGCTTCTGAGCACAGCGCGACCACGGGAGCAATCGATTGCACCTCACTGTCCCCGAGAGAGACTCTTGTTCCCCGAAGTACAACTATCTGGAGCATGAAACACTCCTGCCTTCCCACGTCGAACTCGCTGGAATTCCGCTTCCGGCGTGTGTCTCACGGCGACGACAGCGTTGTCGGTCGTCACACGCAGTGACCGCCTAGCTGCTTCCCACGAAGCTTGGACGACGTTACGACAGTACATACCAAACGGGCGTTGCACTCCGCAACTCCCCCGTCGGGTGATACGCCACGCTGCAACACTGCAGAACACATCGAGCGATGCGAGCTCACTCGGGAACAAGCCTGTACCACCCACGAGCGATGCGCATGAATCCAGCTCGAGATCATCGCCGATGTGAAGCGGCTCGAGTTGTTGGCCAGAGCACTCACCTCCTTTGAGGGGCGGTGGCACGCGTGCTGACCTAGCGCTGCGTCACCTCCAGGGGTGAGCATGGCGCGCATGCCGGAGGGGCCGGCTGTCCATCTTCACCCGTCCGACGGTGGAGCCAGGTTACGAACGTGACGTGTGGATGAAGACCCATTGCTCGCTGCGCGAGTTGGTTACGCTGGAACTGTTTCGGGTGCAGCACACCAACACCGGCCCCATTGCGCACGCCGCTGCGGGACCGGTGGTTCTGGCGCCGTCCCAGGTGTCTGCCGCCTGCTGAGGCCGGCGCATCAACGGTTGACCACGACCTCGATCACGCCCTTCGGCGCCAGCTTCTTGCCTGGCTCGGGCTTCTGGCTGAGCACCCGATTCTCGGGTGTCTCGCCCCGGGAGATCCAGCGCACCTTCAGGGTTAGGCCAAGCTCCCCGAGCTTCTCCTTGGCTGACGGCAGGTCCATACCGACGAGCTTGGGAGTGTCAACCTGCGCGGGGCCGCTGGATAGATGAAGTGTCACTGCGCCGCCAGCGGCCAGCTCGGTTTCTGGCTCGGGAAACTGGCTGACCACGCTGCCGACCGGCAGCTTGGCGTGTGGCAGCGGGTTTCCTTGAACGACTTTGTATCCCGCCAGGGTCAGCTTCTCGACGGCCTCGAGCTGGCCTAGCTCCGTCACCTTGGGCACGGCGGGCAAGCTGGCCGCAAAGGTCACGCCGATTCCCGTGCCCTGCGGCACGGGTTGGCCGGGCGCTATGGACTGGCGAACCACGGTCCCAGCAGCGACGCCGGGCGCGGGCTCGCGACCTTCCACCAGGAGCGCGACCTGCAACGCGGCGGTGTTGGCGCGGGCGTCGGTCTCCGAGAGCCCGACCAGCATCGGCGCGGGCGTCGAGCGCGCAACGGGCTCGGGAGAGAACAGCTGGTAGCGCTGAATCAGATAGCTAGCGCCGGTGGTGGTGAGCGCCGAAGTCAACAGGCTGATGAGAACTACCGATGAGCCGTGCATGGCCAGCCGTCCAGGTCGAATTGAAACGTTGTTTCGATCCAACGACGGTGAGCCGGAGAAAATGAACGGTGCTCAACTCGAGTCTCGAGCAGCCGTCTTAACGGGTGGGGGGTTGTCCCGCGGTTCCTTTCCGCCAGTGGTGTGTGCCGCTGCCCCAAGCGGATCGAGCCAAGGTAGTCCACGATGGGTGCTGAACTGACACTGCGCTACTCCGGCGCAGAAGAGCTAGCCGAAGATTTCGAGTCGAACTTGCGCAAGGGCCGGGCCTTCGTGCCGGGCGCGCCGGCGCTGCCGCAACGGGGTGCCTGCACCCTGCACCTCGAGCGCCCTGACGGCGGGACAATGGACCTGCCGGCGGAGGCGGTCTGGATCAGCGAGCACCCGGAGACGGGTGGAGTCGGCCTGGAGCTGGTCAATTTCGATGCCGACGCGCGCGATAGCCTGCGGGCGTTCGTGACCATGAGCGAGCCGCCGCCGCAGCGTACCATCTCGGGCACGCGCCCGCGGCAGCTGCCCCTGGAACCCGCGTTCGCCAGCAGCGACGAGGCACCGCATTCCGAGGCGCCGCACTCCGAGGCGCCGGTCGAGCGCAACCTGCACGACCGGGTCCGCAACCTGAGCGTCGCCGAGCGCGAGGCGCTGGCCCGCAATGGTAACCTGCCGGAGCGAGTGGCGCTGGAGCGCCGTCATGGAGCTGCAGTGTGGGAGGGCCTGCTGCAGAACCCGATGTTGACCACGCGCGAGGTGTCGCGCATGGCCAAGAGCGGCAACCTGCCTACCCACCTGATCAACGTGATCGTGTCCAACGCGGGCTGGCTGAGCGACCCTACCATCCGCAATGCTCTGCTGCAGAACCCGCGGGTGAGCGGACTGCACCTGGAGCGCGTGCTGCGGGCCGCGCCGCAGGCTGACATCCGCATGATCGCGGAGCAGACGAGCTTCCGCATGCAGGTGCGGACCTCGGCCAAGCGCCTGATCCGCCGCTGATCCGCGGTTCGCGAGCACGGGCGCCCGGCGGCGCTTGACCGCCGCGCGCCCGCCGTCGGAGCATCGCGCGGGATGACCGAGCGCCTGTACCACGCTGACTCCTACCTGACGGGCTTCGAGGCCACGCTGCTGGATACGGACGTCGCTGGCCAGCGGCTGTACCTGGACCGCACGGCGTTCTACCCCACCTCCGGTGGACAGCCGTTCGATCGCGGAGCGCTCCACCCTGCGGGCGGCGGCGCGCCGCTCTCGGTCGTGGACGTGGTGGACGAGGGGGAGCGGATCGCCCACGTGCTGGCAGAGCCTCAGCCCGGACTGGCGGGAGGCATCCAGCTGTCCGGCTCCATCGACTGGGCTCGGCGCTTCGATCACATGCAGCAGCACAGCGGCCAGCACCTGCTGTCGGCAGTGTTTCACGAGCAGCTCGGCTGCGCGACGCTGAGCGTGCACTTCGGCGTGGAGAGCAGCACCATCGATCTGGACGTGGCATCGCTCAGCCCCGAGCAGCTAGAAACCGTGGAGCAGCGCGCCAACGCCGTGGTGTGGGAGAATCGAGAGCTGACCCTGAGCAGCGAGGACGCGCAGGAGGTGAGCGGGCTGCGCAAGGCCAGCGCGCGCAGCGGCGCGCTGCGCATCGTCAGCATTGCCGGTCTGGATCGCAGTGCCTGCGGCGGCACACACGTGCGACGGACGGGCGAAATTGGCGTCATCGCGCTGCGCAAGCTGGAGCGGGTGCGCAAGAGCGTGCGCGTGGAGTTTCTGTGCGGCGGGCGCGCCGCCCGCCGCGCTCGGGCGGAGTTCGAGCTGCTGTCGCGCCTGAGCGCGCAGCTGTCCACGTCACCCGCCGAGCTGCCCGGCGTGATGGAGACGCGTCTGGAAGAGCTGCAGCGCGTGGACAAGCGCTCGCGAGAGCTCGCGCAGAGGCTGGCCGAGCTGGAGGCACGCGAGCTGTACGCCCGAGCCGCCGCCAGCGGCCCTGCCGGTAGCGCGGTGATCCACTGGCAGCGCACGCCCGGCGGAGCGCTGGCGGAGCTGCGCGCGCTGGCGCAGTGCTACATGGTCCAGCCGCGCGCCGTGTTTGTGGCAGCGCTGGAGCAACCACCGTCGCTACTGGTGGCCGTGGCGGAAGACTCTGGCAAGGATGCCGCGGCGTTGCTGCGTTCGGCGCTGGCCGCCGCCGGGGGACGCGGCGGCGGCAATGCGCGGCTGGCACAGGGCAGCGCCCCCAGCCTGGCAGGCCTGGAGCTGGCGCTCGGCACGCTGCGGTCACACCTGAGCTCCGCCAGTCACGATTCGTCCCGCTGACAAACGCCGGGACCCGAGATAGCCTGGCGGACATTGGCCGCCTCTTCATCGCTTCCCAAGGCGTCGGGTGCGCTCTCGCGCGAGCTCGTGGCGCGCTTTCGGGCCATCGTGGGCTCGGAAAATTGCATCTCCGACGCTGACGAGCTGGTCGCTTACGAGTGTGATGCGCTGGCACACCACAGGGCTCGCCCTGGCCTGGTGGTGCTGCCTGCAAGCCGCGAAGAGGTGATCGAGGTGGTGAAGCTGGCCTACGCCTCGGGCTTGCCCATCGTGCCGCGCGGCTCGGGCACTGGGCTCTCCGGCGGCGCGATGCCCAGCGAGGGCTGTCTATTGCTGGGTCTGTCGCGCATGCGGCGCATTTTGGCCATCGATCTCGACAATCAGCGCATGCGCGTGCAACCGGGCGTGATCAACCTGGACATCTCGAAGCGCCTGGCACCGCATGGCTACTACTACGCCCCCGATCCCTCGTCCGCGCAGATCTGCAGCATTGGCGGCAACGTGGCCGAGAACTCGGGCGGCGCGCACTGCCTGAAATACGGCTTCACCACCCATCACGTGCTGGGGGCGGAGCTGGTGCTGGCCAACGGCAGCGTGGTGCAGCTCGGCGGCGCCGTGCTGGATACACCCGGCTATGATCTGCGCGGTGCCCTGGTCGGCAGCGAGGGCACCCTGGGCGTGGTCACCGAGGTGACGCTGCGCATCTGCCGCTTTCCCGAGGCGACGCGGACGTTGCTCGCCACCTTTCCTTCGACCACCGAGGCGGGCAACGCGGTCTCGCTGATCATCGCCAGCGGCATCGTGCCCGCCGCCATCGAGATGATGGACAGGCTGGCCATCACCGCCGTGCGCACGGCGCTGGGCGGCGCCTGGCCCGAGGTGGGCGCGCTGCTGCTGATCGACGTGGACGGCACGCTGATCGAGGCCGAGCACACCGCCGAGCGCTGCAGTCAGCTGTGCCTGAGCGCCGGCGCGCTGGAGCTGCGCAAGCCGGCAGATGCCGCCGAACGAGAGGCGATGTGGCGCGGGCGCCGGAGCGCGTTCACCGCCATGGGCCGCATGAGCCCGAACTACATCGTGCAGGACGGCGTGATCCCGCGCTCGCAGATCGCGCGGGTGCTGGAGCAGATCGCGCAGCTCGGAGAGAAGTGGGGGGTGCGCGTGGCCAACGTGTTTCACGCCGGTGACGGTAACCTGCACCCACTGGTGCTGTACGACGGCGCCAACCTGGAGCAGGCGGAGCGCGCCGAGCGCTGCTCCGGCGAGATCGTGCGCCTGTGCGTGAGCGCGGGTGGCTCGATCACGGGGGAGCACGGGGTGGGCGTCGACAAGGCCAGCTACATGGGTGAAATGTTCTCGGAGACGGATCTGGAGACGATGAGCTGGCTGCGCTGCGCGTTCGATCCCGAGAGCCGCTTCAACCCTGGCAAAATCTTCCCCACCCCGCGGCTGTGCGGCGATCGCCCCGGTCACTACGTGCCCCACCGGACCGAGCTCTCGGGGCAGATCGGCCGCGGGTGACCCCGAGCTCTGCTCCGCCACCTTCTGCTCCTCCTCCCTCCTCGCGCGCGGGCATCGTGGGGGTGCCGGCGCTCGAGGCATATGAGCCGGAGAGCGTGCCCGCCTGCGCCGAGCTGCTCACCCGTGCGGCGGAGCGCAAGCTGCGCCTGGGCATCATCGGCGGCGGCACGGCGCTGGGCGTGGGAAATCCGCCGGAAGCGCTGGATGCCGTGGTGGTCACGCGCCGGCTCGATCGCATGGTGGAGTACGCGCCCGAAGATCAGGTGATCGTGGTCGAAGCCGGGCTCACCCTGGCACGCCTGCAGGCACTGGCGCGCCAGCATGGCCAGTGGCTGGGGGTGGACGCGCCGCTGGCCAGCAACGCGACCCTGGGCGGGCTGGTGGCGGTCGGAGCTTTCGGCCCGCGCCGCGCGCGCTATGGCTCGATCCGCGAGCTCTTGCTGGGGGTCACCCTGGTGCGAGCGGACGGGGCGCTGGCGCGCGGCGGCGGCAAGGTGGTCAAGAACGTGGCCGGCTTTGATCTGCCCAAGGTCGTCACGGGCTCGCTGGGCACGCTGGGCTTGATCGCGGAGGTGACCTTGCGCCTTCATCCGCTGCCAGAGGCCAGCGTCACGCTGCGCCTGTCCAAGCTCTCCGCGCCGGCGGTGGTGCAAGCAATGCTGGCGCTGCGTGCAGCGCAGCTCGAGCCCTCCAGTGTGGTGGCGCTGCGCGACGCGGACGGCGGCTTTGAGCTCGGCGTGCGCCTGGAGGGCTTCAGCGCGGGGGTGGAGCGCGATGCGCGCAGGCTGGCAGAGCTGCAGCTGGCACCCGCGGGTAGTGTGCTGGAGCGCCTGGAGCCTGAGCCGGCCGCTTCGTTCTGGCAGCGGGCAGAGTCGCCGAGAACGGCCTGCTCCTTGCGCCTGCGCGTGCACGCCTTGCCGTCGCAGCTGCCCGAGGTACAGGCCTGGCTGGCCCCGCTGCTCGGCAGGCTCGAGGGCGCGCGCTTCGTGTGGTACGCAACACTCGGCATCGGCTTCGTCGCCGGTGATCCAGAGGCTCACGCCGAGGTGCTCGAGCCGTTTGCCAGCGCTCGCGCCGCCGCGGTGGCAGCGGGGGGCGCGCTGCTGGTCGACGCCGCGCCGCACGCGCTACGCCCGGAGCTCGACGCCTGGGGTCCGGTGCCCAGCGCCTTCGCCATCATGCGCGAGCTCAAGCAGCGCTTCGATCCCGAGCGCCGCCTGAACCCAGGGCGCTTCGTGGGAGGTCTGTAGTGGCTGATCGCAAGCTGATCGATGAATGCGTGCACTGCGGGTTTTGCTTGCCCGCCTGCCCCACGTACCAGTCGTGGGGGCAGGAGATGGATTCGCCGCGTGGGCGCATCTATCTGATGAAGGCGCAGGGCGAGGGGCGGGTACCGCTGTCGAACACGCTGGTGCAGCACTTCGATCGTTGCCTGGGCTGCCTGGCCTGCGTCAGCGCATGCCCCTCGGGCGTGCAATATGACGTGCTCATCGAGCAGACTCGAGCGGAGGTGGACCGCCAGCACCAACGCCCGCTCGGCGAGCGGTTGTTTCGTGCCTTGCTCTTTGCTTTGCTGCCCTACCCCGCTCGGCTGCGCGTGCTGGGGCTACTGCACTGGCTGTACGTGGCGCTCGGCGTGCGAGGGCTGTTGCATCGCACTGGCCTGATCCAGCGCCTGCCGGAGCGGCTGCGCCAGCTGGAGGCGCTGGCCCCGCCGCTCTCCTGGGGTCAGCTGCGGACCCGTTTGCCCTCTCTCAGCGCGGCGCGGGGGGCGGTGCGCCGGAGGGTGGCGCTGCTGCCCGGCTGCGTGCAGCGGGTCTACTTTCCGGGCGTGAACCAGGCCACCCTGCGCGTGCTGGCCGCCGAGGGCTGCGAGGTGGTCGTGCCCGAAGGCCTGGGCTGCTGTGGCGCGTTGTCCCTGCACGCGGGGCGCGAGGCCGAGGCGCAGCGTCTGGCTCGCGCCGCCATCGCCCGGCTGGAGCGCGAACAGGTGAGTGCGATCGTTGTCAACGCCGCCGGCTGCGGCTCCGCCATGAAGCACTGGTCACGGCTGGTCGCCGACGACCCGGAGTGGCGAGCGCGCGCGCAGCGCCTCGAGGCGAAGGTGAAGGACGTGAGCGAGCTGCTGGCGGAGCTGGAGCCGATGGCGCCCCGCAAGCCGCTACAGCTACGCGTTGCTTATCACGACGCCTGTCACCTCTCGCATGGCCAGAAGGTGCGGGCTCAACCCCGCACGCTCCTGAAGTCCATTCCGGGTCTGGAGCTGGTCGAGCTCCCGGATGGCGACCAGTGCTGCGGCAGCGCGGGCGTGTACAACCTGCTCCAGCCGCGGAGCGCGCAGCTGATCGGCAAGCGCAAGGCGGACAACGTCCGCTCGGTGGCGCCTGACTTGCTGGTCAGCGCCAACCCGGGCTGTACGTTGCAGATCCAGAGCCAGCTGGGCGCAGCGGGTGGCAGCATCCGAACCGCGCACCCGATCGAGGTGCTGGACGCCTCCATCCGCGGCAGCCAGCTGTAGCGTGCTACATCCCGGCGGCCCGCCGGAGCTCAGTCGAGCATCTGAAAATCATACCGCCAGGAGGCGTAAACCCGGTCATGCGTGTCGAAGCCTGCGATGGGCCCCAGCTCTGCCCTGGGTTGGTACGTGACATACCCCAGAGTCACGGAGAGCGAGTCCAGCACCGAGTAGCTCAGATCGGCGCGGGCGAGCCAGCCGTAGCTGGGCTCCAGCCCAAACACCACCAGCACACCATTCAGCGATAGTCGCTCGTTCGCCGAGGTATACGTGCCGCGAACCGCGACGGTTGGGTACTGCACCGGCACCAGTGACTCGAACTGGTTTACGAAGCGGGTGTACGTCGCGTCCAGGCTGAGCGTGGTGCGGCTGAAGCCAGCGTAGTTCAGACCGAACAGGCCACTCAGCACGTTTGCCTGCATGGCCACGACCCCGTCCTCCTGGGGCGCGAGCGCAATCGGACGGTCAAACTCGGCAGCGAGCTCCCAGCGCAGCAACCACTCGCCCAGCGGGCTCGCACCCGAGTGCCCCACCATCACGTACGGCAGGTGCTCGAGCTCCAGATCGATGCCCCCGTCGCGCACCGCCTCCGTATCGGGCGGCAGCAGCACTCCGGTGCGATCGTAGAGGCGCGCGGCGTGGAACTCCAGATCGAGCCCGCTGCCCTTGTATGTCCAGCGCCCGAAGAGCTGCACCGCTTCGCCAAAGCGCCCTGGCGTGTGCGTCCAGCGCGCTGTCATGCCCTCTGGCACCTGCTCGGCGAGCACGGCGCGCGCAGGACTGAAAGGCGCGAGCGGCGGCGGCAGGAAGCCCCAGGAGCGCTCCGGGACCGCGATGTATTCGATGGTGTGCTCGCCAAAGTTGCCGCGCACTCGCCCCGCCAGAACGGGTACACGGACATCCTCCAGCTCGTCGAGCCCCGGCTCCCGCAGGTCGCGAGGGTTGACCACATCGACGACGCTCAGCATCTCACCTTGACCCCAGGGGATGATCTGGTAGCCGGCGATAACCTCGACTGGACTCAGCACCGCGGCGGCAAACGCTTCGCGCGGATACACCAGCGAGCGGTACGCCTCCACCGTGGCGCGGTCGTCCAGGCCGGTGCCTACCGGCCTGCCCTCCTCGTCCAGCGGCGGAGGATCACTGTACGCCAGATCGTATTCGGCATGTGCGGCGAGCTGCAGCCGAAACTGCCTGCCGGGTCCCCAGTCCCGGCGGTGGCGGAGCTCCAGATCGATGCTCTGCAGCGCCTTGGCGAGCGGCCGCTGCGAGAGCCGCTCGGCCCAGACGGCGGTACGCCCCCGCGCGAACCCGCGCAGGGACGAGCTGCTCGACGCCGTTTGCTCCTGCTCCACCGGACCGGTGTCCACCGGCGCCAGCTGCGGCGCCGCACCGCCGAAGCCCAGCGCATCGCTTGCATCGCCGCCGGCAGCGGGGGCGAGCTGCGCCGTGGGAGCTGACGCCGTGCCAAAGCCCACGGCGTCGCTCGGATCATCCCATCGTGTCGGCTCGCCGGGGGCGGCCGGCACATCCTGCTCTGCCGAGCCGCCTCCCTCCGGTGCCACGTCGCTGGCCGGTGGCGCACCCGGCACCGCATGGGCGCTACCGGCATGCGCGAGCACGCCCGTGGCGACCGCCAGGACCAGCACCTTCACGGGCTCAAAGACCTCGCTCGAGACGGCCTTGCGTGAACTGCTCCGCCGTGACCCCTGACTTGCCGTAGCCCGCCTCGAGCACGCTGAGCACCGTCTCCGACAGCATCGTATCATTCTGCACGGTGCGCGCCGTGAGCCGCATTGCGGTCCAGATGCCGTCGACCTGCTGCAGATCCTCCAGCTTGATGTACTTGAGCTTCTGCCCCTGCGTGAGCCAGCCCTTCACCTGGACGGTGAGCAGCTTTGACTTGCTCACCCAGACCAGCTTCTTCACGTACCCGGTCTCCTCCTTGTACTTCTCGTTCTTGGGGCGCTCCTCGATCACCCAGCACTCCTCGTCGCCCACCTTCACGCTGGCCTCGCGCAGCTCGAGCTCATACTGAGAGGGGTCGTCCTTCGTCATGTCGGAGTAGCTGAAATCCGACCCCATGAAGGCGTCTGACTTCTTGTTCGAGAGGATGCGCGTGGAGCGGCGCAGACTCGGCAAATACAGCCACTGGTCATCGTCTTTCTGACCGGTGTCATAGTCATACGTCAGCAACCCTACGTTGCGCACATCGGCCGGCGCCTCGAAGAAGATCAACCGACGGGTACCTTCATTGAAGTCCAGGTCCAGCATCTGCAGCTCTCGCTGGCGCTCGTGACCTGCCTTGTCCTTCATCGTCAGCTTGACCTTCTTGACGGCGTGATCGCCATCCGGGCGCTTGAACGCGCGCTCCATGATCTCGACTGGATCCTCGCCGGCCTGCGCCTCAGCAGCGGCGGACCAGGACATACCTCCGAGAGCGGCCGCGATCAGCCAGCTCCGCAGATGACGAAACGGTTTTACGAACATTGCTACTCCTTTTGGGCGCACGACGCGCTTCACTCAGTTCAGAAACTCAGGCCTCGATAGAAGCTCAGGGCCTCGATAGACGGGTGGTGATCAGCGCAGGCAGCGGCTGGCTGCGCTCCGCCGCCGGTGCTGGCGAACGGCTCTTGTAAACGGCGCGGAGAAGCGCCGGGGTGACGAACAGCTCGCAGGCCAGGGCGAGCACGATTGTGATGACGATCAGCCAGCCGAAGCGCTGGACGTTGAGCATGTCTGCGCTGGCGAAGACCGAAAAGCCAGCGATCAAGATGGCGCTCGCCGCCGCGACAGACCGACCGGAGTGGTGAAACACATAGCTTACCGCCTTGTTCACGTCGCCATGCACGCGATACTGCTCCTTGAAGTGGTGGCAGAAGTGCACCGTGTCGTCCGTGACGATGCTGATCGCGACCGACGCCAGGAGCAGGTTGGTACCGTCCAGGCCCACGCCGACAAAGCCCATCAGCCCCATCATCACCAGGATGGGCAGAAAGTTCGGGATGAGCGCCAGAAAGCCCAGCCGCAAGCTGCCGAGGAACAGCGTCATCATCAGGCCATCCATCAGGAACGACGCCGAGAAGCTGCCGACCAGATCGTCGATGATGTGACTCACGACGGAAAAGATGTTGAACACCGTACCCGTGGCCACGATGCGCAGGTGCTCGCCGCTGAACTTCTGGATGCCCGCCTCGATGTGCTCCGCCAGCGGCGCATAGGCCGAGGCATGCATCCAGGCGACCCGGATCGTCATGCGGGACTTCTTCATGTCGATGGTCGCGAAGCGGCGCAGCTCGTCCGCGTCGGAGCTCTCGAACAACGTGAGGATGTCGCGCGCTGCCTGTGGATCGTCGGGGAGCACATAGGCCGCGTGGTCGCCGCCATGCAGCGCCCGGTTCGTCTCGCGCACCACGTCCAGCACGCTGGTGACGTTGTCCACCGGATGCGGAAAGCGCGGGTCGTCATAGGTCTTGATGTACGACTCGAGCTCGGCCAGAGACTTCAGCACGGCAGCGTCCTTGAGTGTGGCGCCGTTCCGGGTCTCGATCAGCAACTCTACGCTCGCGGCACCCCCGACGTGTTCATTCAGCTCTTGAAAGGCTGTCTTGACCGGCATGCCCTCTGGCAACCACGCCATCGGATCGTGGTGAACGCGCAGCTTGTTCATGCCGAACAGCGCGCAGACCACCACCAGGGCGCTGATCAGCAGGATGCGGCTGCGCCCCCGGCGGCCCAGCGAGCCCAGCTGGCAACGTGCCAGCACGCGGTCCAGCAGGTCCGGCTGACCCGTGCTCGGCTTCAGGCCCATGGCGCCTCTGCGATGCCAGCTGAGCGCGATCGGCAGAAAGATGATCGAATGCAGGAAGGCGGCCATCACACCCCAGGCTGCGAAGCGGCCCAGGTTCTTCACGGCATCGAGCTCTGCCAGCTCCAGGCCGAGCAGCGCGACCGCCGTGGTGATGGCGGTGAGCATGATCGGCCGGCCTCCTTCGGCCACGGCCTGCACCACCGCGTCCTTTGCACTCCGCCCCGCGGCACGCAGATCCCGGAAGGCAGACTGGATGTGGATTGAATCGCCGATGCCGACGCAGATGAGAAACGCGGGCATGATGTTCGTGACGAGCGTCATCGGGGTGTCCGTCAGAGCCATCATTCCCAGGGTCCAGAGCGCCGCCTGAATGACCACCAGGACCGGGCCAAAGATGCCGATGGGGTGGCGGAAGATCGCCCACAAGATCGCGATCATCAGCACGATCGAGATCGCAAACATGCGACCAAAGTCGTCCTGCATGGCCTGGTTCATCGAGGCATTGAGCGCCGGCAGGCCAGCCACCATCACGCGAAAGTCAGCCCGGTCATAGCCGGAGGCGATCTCCACGACCCGGCGGTACACCTTGGCGGAGTCCGCCTCGCTGAGCGACGCCGTCTTGAGCGCGATGACCGAGTGGTGGCCGTCTTGGCTCACCAGGCGCCCAGCCAGCGTGACGTCGTGCAAGACGCGCTCGCGCAGCGCGGGCAACTGCTCGGCGCTCGGCCACTCGTCTAGCAGCCCGCCCACCACCAGACCGTCGTTGCGCCACTCCGTGCGCCGGACGTTGATCAGCGACGTGATGTCGTCCAGCAAGGACCCACCGGTCTGGGTGCCCCAGCCGCCCAGCAGCTGCTCCGGCGCCTGCCCTGCGCCTGCGCCCTCCTCCGTCGCGCGGCGCGCGGCACGCGCGGCTTCGCGCTTGCCCAGGCTCTCCAGCTTCAGATCGATGCGCGACAGCTCGTCGTGCAGCGCCTTCAGCCGCTCCAGATACGGCAGGGTGAAGACGTCGCCCGCCACCACCAACTGCAGCTCACTATCCTCTCCGAAGGCGTCTCGCAGCTCCTCCAGCACCCTGGCGGGCGCAGAGTGGGAGGCCATGAATGCCTCCGTGCTGGTGTCGATGCGTAGCTTGTTGGCGGCGGCGTAACCAAACCACCCGGTCACGAGCAACGTGGCCAGCGAGAACAGCCAGCGATGTCGGACGACCAGGTTCGCCCAGAGGCGAAATGTGGGACTGCCGCTCTGCGCCGGATGCCCGGGCGCAGCTGGGTCAATGCTTTTCACAAAGCGATCCTCTCTTACTAGGCCGGCAAGCGCCGGCGGTGATGCGTTCTCAGAGCGCCGGCGCCGCGGTGGCCACGCTACCGAAGGCCGTGTTGCCCCAGCGCCAGACCTGCGCGCCGTAACACCAGCCGGTGCCCAGACCGCCGAGCAAGACATGATCCCCCGGCTTGATCAGCCCCTGTTGCAGCGCGTGCACCAGGGTGGACGGGATGGCCACGGAAACCAGGCAACCGTTGTCGCGCAAGGTGATCGGATAGCGGCCCTCGATGCTCCCGCAGGCGCGCCCCACGCCATTTGCCCAGCTCTCGATCAGCACGCGCCCGGGCTGGTGAAAGATGAACTGCGCGATGTCTCGAGCCCCTAACCCGGCCTGGCTCAGCGCGGATTGCACGACCGTTGGCACGGTCTTGGGCACGAAGTTCATCATGCGCTGGCGCCCGTCGGGGGCCAGGGTGAAATACACCGACTCGGGCCCGCCCAACACCGGCTCGCGCCAGCGAACCGTGGCCACGTCGTAGAACTCCGCGTCACTGCCCCAGGAGGCAGCCAGCAGATCGCCGCCGATGTCGCTGGCGGTGAGCACCGCGGCCGCCGCGCCGTCACCAAAGGTCGTGGAGTCTTTGCTGCCGAAATCGAGGATCTCCGACATCGTCTCGACCGAGCAGATCAGGACCCTCCGGTACTTGCCCGAGCGAACGAAGCCAGCCGCGAGCTGCAACAGCAGCATGAACGTCAAGCACTCCATCTCCACGTCCCACCCCACGGCGTGATCGGCCCGCAACGTCTGCCGCAGCTGCTCCGACAGCCGGGGGAACATGCGCCGCCCCTCCGCCTCGGGTATGAGCGGAGAGGATAGATTGACGAGAATCAGGTCGATCTCCGCCGCCTCCAGCTGCGCCAGGTCGAGCGCGGCGCGGCAGGCGGCAGCAGCCATCGACACGGCGCTCTCGCGCTGGCGATCCATGAATGGACGGCTCTGGATGCCCCAGAACTCCCACCAGGAGCCAGGCAGGTTCGGGCGCACGGCGTCGAACAAAACATCGTCATTGTGCACGCGCCGGGCGGGCAACGCGGAGGTGATACTCTGGATGGCGACCGGGAGTTTCATGACATGCTCGCGAGAACGCTGCGGCAGCTGACCTGCAGCCGGAAAGGGTCGAAGCCGAGGATCAGGAGCTGGCGTCGCTCCTCGTGTAGCAGGGCATGTAGTGGCGTCTCCGCTGGTCGCGCCCCGTATCCCGGCGGCTTCTCGCGCTGGCCCAGGTGTCGGGCCAGCGCGGCGGGCACGCTCAACGCGCCCAGGCTCACCTGCGCGGGCTCCGCGCCTCGCAGGGTCGAGAGCCCGAGCTCCGGGGCGTGCCCGGCAAACCACTGCTCAGCAACAATCAGAGGTGAGCTGCGCTGGCCCAGCTGCTCGAGCTGCTGCGCCAGAGCCTCTTGCATGGCCGCGCGCACCTCCAGCGCCAGGGCGGCATCCACATCGAAGACCATGCGGGTCCGCCGCGCTGCCCCTGGCGGATTGACGAGCAGCCGCGCGGCAGGTTTGTTGGTGCGAACGGGCAGGAAGGTCGCGCGCGCGGGCACCTGTGTCAGGCGCACCACGAGGGCCCCCACCCCGTCGCTGAGCGAGAAGCCACAGCCAGGATCTGCCTCCACGCTCGCCGCGCTGCTTTCAGAGTGAACCAGGAGCGCGACCTGCCTACTCGTGTCCTGCAGGAACACCTCGGCCGTGTCGAGGGCCGCGACCCAGGGCGAGTCGAGCAGATCAAACACGAAGGCCTGCTGCGCCCGCAGCGCGTGTTGCAGCGGATGCGCCAGGCGCGGGCCCACGATGTCGGCCGTCAGCGCCACGTGGGACGGCGATACGCCCTTGCTGAGGATCAGGCCAACGTCGGCGGCGCAGCAACCGGCGCGCTCGAGGGCACGCTGACAGACGCCCAGCGCAGCATCGAGCGCCATGCGCCCCGGCGGCGCCGCCGGGCGCCGTACTGGCCCCCCCCGCATGCAGGCGACCTCGTCAATTTCAGGAAATGCTGCCGCGGCAGCCAGTAGCTCGAGTCCCATCGCTGTTGCCTCTGTGCGGCGCCTTCACTCGCCACAGAGTAGACGGAAAAACGGCTTCAGCGACGCGCGCCATCTGCATGTGGAAGCGCGACCAGCGATTGCGCAAAATCCGCACATGCAAAGCGCACCAGCTGCTGACCGAAGCTCTTCGGCGGAGCGCTGCGCAGCAGGCCATTGCGCAGCGCACACGCCGCGCTGCTGGACCAGGACGTCATGCGCCCGATGTTCCAGGAGCGCCTGGTGACCAGGGAGGTTCTGGGGAAGCGGATCCGCTCGAAGGTCTGGAGCGCTTGCTGCAGGTCACCCCGGCGCAGCAAGAGCGCGCCCAGCACCACGGCGCTCTCCAGGGCCATGCCGGCTCCTTGCCCCATGTTGGGGGTGGTCGGATGAATGGCGTCCCCCAGCAGGCAAACACGCCCCCGACTCCAGGCAGGAGTGGGCGCCACGTCGTACAGCCCTTCGTCCAGGAGGCGGCTCGGGGGCGTCGCGGCGATGTGCTCCGCCGCGGCTGGATGCACGCCAGCAAACAGCTGCGCAACCTGGCTGGCATCCAGCGGGGCCGCGAGCTGCTGCTCCGGCTGGGCCAGGGTCGCGTACCAGTAGGTTTGCCCTTGCCCCACCTGGACGTGGCCGAACCGGCGGCCCTGCCCCCACGTCTCGAAGAAAGCTCCAGGACCCCGCCCCGCCCCGGACTCGACGCTCGGGCAAATGCCGCGGAAGCAGCGCTGCCCCGAGTAGCGCCACTCTGGCTGCCCGAAGACCAGCTGCCGCACCCGGGAGCGGATGCCGTCAGCCCCCACGAGCAGCGCACCGGAGGCGCTCTCCCCCTGCGCAAAGGCCACCTTCACCGAATCCGCCGTCTGCTCCACCCCCAGCAGCTCGTGCCCGAGCCGTAGATTCGTGGCAGCCAAACCGCGCGAAAGGATGTCATGCAGCACCGAGCGTTGAATGGCTACCGGCAGGTAGCCCGCCATGCTCGGCCGCAGCGCGGTCATGTCGGTGCCAGACAGCACGCGGCCCTGTGGATCATCGATCCCAAACTGGGTGATCGGGTTGCCCGCGCGCCGCACCTCCTCACCCAGGCCCAGAACGTCGAGCGCGCGCAGCGCGTTGGCAGAGAGCGTGATGCCCGCCCCCCGCGGGGCGAGCACCGAGGCCCGCTCGAACACGCAGGCCTCGAGCCCCCCCTCGATCAACATTTTGGCCAGAGCCAGCCCGGCGATGCCGCCGCCAGCGATGATGATCTTCACTCGCTACCCTCCACCGTTCACCGCGCCGCACCGTCGAACGGTTCATAGCAAGCGATGCTCAGGAAGCGATAGTCGTCCAGACGATCGAGGCTGGGCACGTGCTCCGGATACAGGCCGCCGTACACGCGATCGCCAGCGGCCCTGAAGCCCGCCAGCAGCAAGCCCAGCCGGAACTCTTCATAGGGCTGCAAGTACTGCCCCGAGAGAAAGTGCATGCCCCAGTTGAAGGCGTGCGGCAGCTTCTCCAGGCGGAGCCAGTCGCCGCTGCAGCTGGGCACGGGCTCGAGCAGCTTGCTCGCCCACGGGCTGTGCCCCTCGAGGGCGATCAAGCCGCGCTGCGCAAACGGGGCCCAGCGCTGCAAGAAGCGCACGAGATCGGCCGCCACCACGTAGCCTTCGACGACCCTCCCCTGATCGGAGAAGGTGGTCGCAAACTGGTCCATCACCAGCGCCAGCAGGCCCGCACCATGGCTGGGCAGCGTTACTTCCTGGCCCCGAGCCAGGCTGATCGCGCGGGCCAACGCCCTGCGGTCGGTGCGCTCGATGGCATGCCACAAGATCTCGCGAGCCAAGTCCGGCGAGCGAACCTGGAGCTGCCGGTTGTGGATCAAGAACATCAACGTGTGCACCAGATCCGCCAGCCCCAGCGCGCGCAGGTTTCCGCTGGCGGAATCGCGCACCTGAAGGCCGAGGGCGCGCACCGCCTCATCGTACTGATCCGGCCGGGTCACGTCGGCCCGAACCACGTGGACCTGCACCCCCGGCACCTCACCGAGCTCCCGCAGAGTCTCCCGGGTGCGCTGCAGCGGACGGTCGTTCCAGTCCGCGCCGAAGACATGCAAAGGATGGGTGGCCAGAGAACGCCCCCGCCGCGTATGCCGCACGATGAACTCGGCAAGGCGACGCAGGCTCTTCCCATCCCCGCAGCCCATGTCTGAGATGCCGGCTGGCTGCTCGTCGAGCGGCAACTCGTCGAACGTGCGGCGCAACAGCTGCTCGCAGATCACCCCGCTGGCGGGCCCTGACCCGGCGCCGCTGGAGCCATAGATGTTCATCAGCCGATCGACGTGTTTGTCCTCCCGCATCCCGAGCGGGTCGGGGTTGTCGAACAGGATCTCCTCGATGCGGGCGTACGAGGGATAATACGAGCCGGGCAGCGCCAGCACCGGCGCCGCGAGCTCCAGCTGAGCGATGGAGCCGGCGCTCATCCGCACCCGTGTTTCTCCCTCCTCCAGCTGGGCCAGGCCGAGGACCGCGAGCGCCCGGAACGCGCTGCGGGCAAACTCCGGGTTCAACCCAGCCGTGGACACGAGGGACAGTGCTTTGCCGTCGCACAGCTGGCGAACCACCGCCTGCCCCGCTTCGACGACGGCATCACCTACGCGCCGGTACTCGGGCATGCCGAGATGCACGAGCAGCGGCCCCGCCACCGTCCCGTCCAGGTAGTCCGCCAGGTGGAGCGCTGCGCGTTGCGCGACGGCATCGCCGGCGGCGGGGCGCAATTGCCAGCGGCGCTCCATCCAGTGCACCAGCACGTCCAGCCGCTGTGCGGCGGTGGCAGCTACCTGTGAGGGAGTCTTCAGATGCTGGCCGTAAGCGAGGCTGGCGGAGATGCTCTCGACCGCCAGTTGCACCGCCTCCGGGATGGTCTCCAGCAGGTCCACGCAGGACGAGCCGAGCGGCGTGAGATACGCGCGCGACTGCTTGCCGGACCCCTCGACCTTCAGCCAGCCCGCCAGAGCCAGCAGCCTTAAGGCGCCCAGGAAGTGCCCGAGCGTGGCCGGAGGATCGGGTGACACGGCACAGTGAATGGGCAGTGCCATTCCGTCCTTCGAGGCGCGCAACGCAGCCCAGATCTGCCGGCGTTGTAGCGCAAAGGCCACAGGCAGGATGACCATGCCATTGGCCCAGTGAAATGCTCGCGACATGTTCACCACGCGGGCCGCTTCTGCCAAGGTCACTGTGACATGGCCCTCGCTTGCCGGCGCTGTCTGCTCCCGGCGCCCCTGCCCTGCGTCCGTCACGACGTCCACGAGGAGCCGCGCGCCGCGTCCGATCTGCAGCACCTCGCGTGCGTCGTCCGCGTGCGAGAGGACACACCTCTCGAACGCATCGAGCAAAGCTTCATACCCCGGTGCGCTGCCCTGAACCCTCACGGAGCTCGAGATCATCGTACCACCCCCGCTGACGCAACCAGCTCTCTCTCGTTGACCATCGCTACCACCATTGACCCTTCTGCTTTCGTTTCATCTCCCGACCGCGCTCGAACATCGAAGAAGACCTTATTTTCGACCCGCCGCACTTGCTCCACGTGCAAAGCCAGCAACGAGCCGGGGAACGTCGGCCGGCGAAAGTTCATGCGCGTCATGCCCAGGACACCGACCTCGTCGTTCTGCACCCTGGCCAGCTCGTGCCCCGGCAGCCATCCACGCGCCTCCAGGCCGCAGAAGACGGCGCAGGCCTGCGCCAGCGCTTCGCTCAACAAAACCCCCGGAAATATCGGCAAGCCCGGGAAGTGCCCTCTGGCCCAGGGCTCCGCGGCGCTGACCGCCTTGACGGCCTCGAGCGAGACCCCGGGGGCATAGCCCGTAATGGCATCCAGCATCACGAACGGGTCGCGATGTGGGATGATCCGCTCGATGCCGCCGCGGTCGAGCAAGAGCTCGTTCATTTCGTCCCCTCGGGCGCCTGCAGGACCGCGGCCACGCTGCAGCCGTAGCGATCCAGCGTGGCAACCGCGACCCGCCGCAGCTTCACACCGGCGGGCAGCGCTCCGGCCTCCGGCCAGGGCTCGGCTCGAGCCTGGGCCTGAAAGGCAGCGATGGCCCAAGACACACCGAGCAGACCAATGCTGTTCTCGGTGCGCCCGCAGCGCTCCAGCAGCGAGATCACCGGTGGCGGCTCCAGACCGCGCTCGGCAAACAGCGGCCGCAGCCGTGCTTCTGCGAGCGGCCTGGGCGAGCCCAGCACCAGTGCGTCGAGTTCGCCCGCGCTGAGCCCCGCGTCTTCCAGAGCTCGCTGGATACTGTCGAGCAGAGCAGCCTCCTCCGAGCCGCTGCTGGGCGCGCCATTCGACGCGCTGCCCAGCACGAGCGCCAGCGGCGCCCTGCCGTCGCGCACGGCCTGCTCCAGCTCCTCCACACAGAACACGAGCCCGAGCTCGGGGCAACGCGCGGGCGCGCCGTTGCGCTCTGCACGCTCGAAGAGCGCCCGGTGATAGATCGAGCTGACCTCGACGCTGCCCACCAGCGCGTAGTCCACCTCGCCAGCCGTCAGGTGCAGACACGCGAGATCGAGCGCTTGCAGGCCGCTGTTTTCGCCGCAGGTGATCGTCACGTTGGCGCCGCGCAGATCCAGCCGGATCGCCAGCTCCCCCGCGGCCGCGTTGGGCAGGGTGTTGGGCGACAGCATCGGGCTGACGGCTTCAGGCCCCTCGTACTTGGCAGCCAGATCGAAGTGGAACACATCCTCCAGGTGGGGGCTCTCCGCGCCGTGATACACGCCGATGCGCTCCGGCGCCCGGCGGATGGTGGAGCCACCCTGGCCGGCGTCGATGGCGTGCATCGCGGTGGTGCAGAACAGCCGTGTGGCGCAGCTCAAGTAGCGGATGCCGCGCTCGGGCAGCAAACCACCGACGTTGTAGCTGGGCAGAGCTCGACCTGCCTGTGCCGACGGCCAGCTGCCGAGGAGAAAGGGGCTGAGGGTGACGCCATCGGGGCCTGCAAACGCAGCCCCGGTGATGGCTTTGGGATTGGACTCGAGCATGATCATGCCTCGCGAAACTTGGAGATGATGAGACTGGAGACGCAGCCACCGAAGGCGAATGCGTTACTCATGGCGTGTTCGACGGCGAGCTTGCGGCTCTGCCGAGGGATGATGTCGAGCGGCAGCCCGAACTTCGGGTCGCTCGCGTCGCTGGTCGCCGTGGGTGGAGCCACTCCGTCGCGCACGGCCAGGCAGCACACCACCGCCTCGATCGCGCTGGCGGCACCCATGCAGTGGCCGATCATGGACTTGATCGAGCTCACCGGAGCCTGGGGCAGGTGCTGGCCGAAGACCCCAGCCAGCGCCGTGGCTTCACTCGAATCGTTCGCCGGGGTGCCCGTACCGTGGGCGCTGACATAGCTGATGTCCGTGGGGCTCAGCCGTGCCCTGTCGAGCGCCGCGTGCATGGCCTGGATGGCGCCTCGGCCCTCAGGGTGCGGCCCGGTACGATGATGGGCATCGCAGGCCAGACCGTGTCCGGTCAGCTCGGCATAGATCCGCGCACCGCGTGCCCTGGCGTGCTCCAGCTCCTCCAGTACCAACATGGCGGCCCCCTCACCCACCACCATGCCCTCGCGATCGGCCGAAAACGGCCGGCACTGCCCCGACGTGCTGGCGCCGAGACGATAGAAGATGGTGTAACAGGTGCGCGAGAACGGGTCGGCGCCGCCCGCCAGCATCATGTCCGCCCGCCCGCTACTGATCAGCAGCGCACCCGTGGCGACCGCATAGTTACCCGCGGCGCACGCGGTGGGAAAGGTCATCACAGGCCCTCCCAGCTCGAAGCGGCGCGCGATTTCGCCCGAGAGATGACCGTTGGCGAAGTACTCCAGCTGCGCAGTGGCAGCGTCGTCCGGCACTTGCTGGGGGCGCAGGCCGTGCGTGTCGATGACCCGCTCGACGATGTCCTGCGCGCCCATCGTGGTTCCGATGGCGATGCCCATGCGCTGGCGCTGGGCGCCGCCCGTCACGCCAGCGTCGTGCAAGGCCGAGCGCGCCGTGGACACGGCGTACGCCACCGCCCGCCCATGCGGCAACAGTGACTCATCCCGGCCATCGGCGGGGTCTGTCTCACGTACTTCCGCTGCGCGGGTGCGCCGGTAGGGCGAGCGGTCCAGCTTGGTCAGCTCACCGATGCCGGACTCGCCCGCGCACAACCGGGCCCACACAGGCTCCACCCCGCTGCCGAGTGGCGTGAGCAAACTGAGCCCGGTCACCACCACCCTGCGGCTCTTCTTCGTTGATCGCGTCATGCCGTCATTCCTCCGTCGAGCACCATGGTCTGGCCCGTCATGTACGCCGCCGCATCCGACAGCATGAACATCACTGCCTTCGCCACCTCCATCGCGCTACCAAAGCGCCGCCCCGGTACCTGCTGCAGCGCTCCGCTGCGCTGATTTTCGCGCAGGGATTGCAGCATGTCCGTGTCGATGAAACCCGGGGCCAGCGCATTCACCTGGATGTTGAAGCGCGCCATCTCCAGCGCCAGCGCGCGAGTCATGGCGATCAATCCGCCCTTGCTGGCGCAGTAGTTGGACTGCCCCGGCAGGCCGGTGATGCCGCTGACCGAGGCGATGTTCACGATCCGGCCGCTCTTGCGCCGCACCAGGCCCTTCAGCACCTCGCGTGCGAGAAAGAACGAGCCGTTCAGGTTCGTCTCGATCACCTCCAGCCAGCTGCTGTTCGCCATGCTCAGGCTGATCTCGTCGCGAGTGATGCCGGCGTTGTTGACCAGACCATCCAGCTTGCCCAGCTGCGTCACCGCCGTGGCCACGGTCTCCCGCACGGCCTCCGGATCCCGCACGTCCAGGCGCAGGGGCAACACGCGCACTCCTCCGCGCGAGAGCTCTGCCGCCCAGCTGTGCATGTGCTCATCGTCGTTTCTGCGGTACGTCACGGCGCAGCTGGCGCCTGCCCTGGCCAGGGCCTCGACGATGGCCCGGCCGATGCCCCGCGAGCCGCCGCTCACGAAATAGGCACGATCTGTAAAATCAAAGTTGATGTCGTTCATTGTTGCTGCCTCGCTTGCGGGGCCAACCCGCCACGTCTGCTCGCCTGCATCTGACGATCGAAGCTCGCGATGAACTGCTCTCGATCCTTCAGAGAGGAACACAGGCCATGGCCGTACTGGACCACGGCCTCATTGATGGGCCAGCGCCGCACCCGGTAGCGCTCCAGCCAGCTGGCGCTGCCCCTGGCACCAGGCTCGAGCGCCTCGTCCAGACAGCAGGCGAGCTCCCCCGCGTCTTCGATGCTCAGGTTCATCCCCTGGCCGGTGATGGGATGGACGTTGTGAATGGCGTCACCGAGCAAGGCCACGTTGCCGCGCCCGTATTCCGCCGCGTGCATGCGCGCCACGGGGATGCGCGCAAAGCCTGCCAGCTCCGTCAGTGCGGCCACCGCGTCCTGGCTCTGGCTCGCGAAGCTGCGCACCCGGGCCTGCAGCACCTCCGCCGTCGCGCTGACCAGCCGATCACCCTCCGCCTCTTCGAAGCCGAGCACGGCGCGGAAGGCGTCGAAACCGACTGGGTAGAAGTACGCCAGCGCGCCGCTGGAGTCGACGTACAGTCGATTCAGCTCGTCCACGCTGGCAACGGCCGGAAACTTCGCAAAATACAGCTTCTGCGCGTACGTCTGGCGCTGCACCTCGATGCCGATCTGCGCCCGCACCCAGGACATCGCTCCGTCCGCCCCCACGTAGTAGCGAGCGCGCAGCAGCCCGCGACCGCTCGTCTGCATGCCCATCACCCAGGAGCCGTCCCGCTGCAGAGACGTCACCTCCTGACTCGTGAGGTAGGTCACCTCGGGCAGCTCCTTCAGTGCTTCCAGCACGCTGGTCAGCACCAGCGCGTAGGGCGCGAGGATGAAATAGTTGCCCTCGTCGAGGTCCCGCCGGTAGTCGAGCTCCGCCACCCTGGTGCCGTCGTGAAAGATCTGCACGCTCGTTCGCTTGCGCCCGCCGCGAGCGAGGACGGATTCCAGCAGCCCCAGGCTGCGCAGCACGGCGATGCCCGCTGGTTTGAGCACGTCGGCGCCGTTGAGCGCGGGCGTGGCCGCCCGCTCCAGCACGATCACCCGCCGGCCCTTCCGGCCCAGCGCCAGCGCCAGCACGGCCCCGGCCACCCCGCCTCCCACGATCAGAACGTCAGCATCAACACGCGTCATCTCGAACCTCCCGAAACAAGCCCAGCATTCGCCGCATGCTGCTCAGATGCAGCGCCTCCGACACGAAGCGCTCGCTCCTGGCCCGATATCTCTCCGACCACAGCTCCGGCAGTCTCAGCAGCTGCTCCGGGCCAGCACCGCGCACCTCATCCAGCAAGTCACACCAGCCACGCTCCGCGTCTGCAGCGCAGCGCCGGGCGGATGCGCCCAGAAACACGCTGTGATGGCCTGCGCAGAGCACGTTCGGCTCGAGCGTGGCCATGCGCCGCAAGGTAGCCCGGTAGGCGCCCGCGTCGTGAAACACCAGCGGACACCAGGCGTCCGGCGCCACCGGCTCACCCAGTGCATCAGCGGAGAAGGCCCAGCCCCGTGTCTCCTCGAAGAAACACAGCTGCGCCGGGCAGTGTCCGTCTGCAGCGATGGCGCGCAGCCGCAAGCCACCCTCGAGCTCGACCACCGCACCGGCAGCAAGTGGCTCCAGCTGCAGCGCCGCCCAGGGGTGCCGTTGCGCGCGCTGGCGCTCACAGGGGCCGTGCAACTGCCACCAGTCCGCGGACACGGCCGCGTTCAGCGAGTCGATCGTGGCCTGCGCCGTGGGCCTCTGGAAGTTCCCCCGCGCCGCCTCCGGGGCGAACACTCGCACCTGCGGCAGCTCTGGCACCAGGTAGGGCAGCAGCCCGCAGTGATCGTAGTGCGCATGCGTGACGAACCAGTGGCTCACCCGGCTGAGATCCCCGATCAGCGCCTGCAGCTGCGCGCGCACCAGCGAGGCCGTCGCCGCCACCCCTCCCTCCACCAGCACCCAGGATCCACCCGCTCGCAGGGCGTAGACCGGCACCTCCGGTAGCCCCAGGGCGTGCAATCCGCTCACCAGTGTACGCTCGGCACGAATCATCATGACTAGCTCCGATACAGGGCCGCTCCCCACGTCGCGCCCGCGCCGTAGGTGAGCAACAAGGCCAGATCACCGGGCTTCAGCCGGCCGCTCTCGAGGGCGATCGCCAGCGACACGGGCAACGATGCCGAGGCGATGTTGCCCAGGCGATCGGCGGTCACCATGCAGCGATCAGGGTCCACCTCGAGCATGCGCTGCACCGCCTCCAGCAGGCGCACGTTGGGCTGGTGAGGAACGAGCAGCTGGATGTCCTGGATGCTCAGCCCGTGTGCATCCAGCATCTGCCGGGCCACCCGCGCCAGCGTGTTGCTCGCGTGCTCGAACATCCCCTTGCCCTGCATGCGGAAGTGATGCCGGCCTTGCTCCACGTCCGAGAGCGACAGGAAGGTTGGATTTCTGGAACCCGGTGCGGCCGTCGTGAGCAGCTGGAACTCACGGCCATCCGCGCCGATCGTCAGGTCGAGCACGCCGCCTTCGCCCGGCCCCGCACGCCCCAGCACCAGCGCCGCCGCGCCATCCCCCAGCAGCACCGCCAGGTTCCGGCCCTCATCCGAGCGGTCCATCCGCTTGGAGAGCAACTCCGCGCAGACCAGCAGCACGTGGCGGTACCGGCCGCTGGCCAGCATGCCCGACGCCAGCTCCATGCCATACAGCATCCCGCTGCACTGTGCGCGGATATCAAACGCGGGAATGCCCGGTCGGAGCGCTACCCCTTGCAGCAGGCAAGCCTGGCTCGGGTCGTGGTAGTCCGGGCTCAGCGTGGACACGATCACCGCGTCGATGTCCTCCGCGGCCAGGCGCGCCCGCTGCAACGCCGAGGTCACTGCCGGCAGGATCAGATCGTTCAGTGACGCCGAGGGTGCCGCGTGGCGCCGCTCGTAAATTCCGGTGCGCGCCACGATGAAGGCCTCGCTGGTGTTCATCCAGCGCTCCAGGTCGCGGTTGGTGACGACGCGTTCCGGCACGAAGTAGCCCATGCCGCGTATGATCGTGGTGGGGTGCACGGCAGCTCCGTTCAAGCCGAAAACAACCTATCCCAGCGTGCCGCCAGCTGCAGGCGGCCTCGCACCCGCAGCTTGCGCGTCATGATGGCCACCGTGCCGCTGAGCTCGCCGTTGGCCAGGCGCAGGTACGTCTCCGAGCTCGTCTCCATGGTCAGGTCCGCTTGCTCGGTCCCGCCCGGCTTGACCTCGAAGGTCCCACGATCGATGGCCACCGTGAACTCACGCGGCTCCTCCCCCGTCAGGCGCCAGTGGACCGCTGCCGTCAGGTCCCGACATCGGTCTGGCAGAAACCGCTGGCGCATGCCGGCGATCACATCGTCCACGGTCTCAAAATCACGTTGCTTGCTCATGACTCCGTCCTTCCGAAAGGGTGCCGTCAGCGCGCGAGCGCCTGCTTTGCGATGCGAATGTCTTCGCTGAAGTTGGCGGCCTGCCACAGGTCGCTGTAGGCATCGTCATAGATCCCGGCCTCCACGAAGAAGCGCATCACCGGGCTCAGCAGGCCGCGATTCAGCTCGCGCCGGTGCGGATTGTCGATGACGGTCTGGACCAGCGTCTCCACGTCCTGGAACGCCGGGTGCTTGAACTCCACGCGCTGGAAGCACTCCACATTGGCGACACCCGCATCCACGAACTGCCGCACGAACACCGGCGTGTACTGGCGTGCGCTCTCCAGAAACTCGGGCACCTCGTGCGCCAGACTGCGGATCATCTCCTGCGCCCAGGCAATGTGGCGCGCCTCCTCTCGCGTGTGCTCCTTCACCACGGCGGTGGCAAGCTCGGACACCCCTCGACCGTCGACATCCATGCGCTGGTACAGATCCGCAATCCACTCGATGACCAGCGTCAGATACACGCTGACCAGGGGGTATTTTCCGCTCTCGGCGTTGTCCACGTAGAAGTCCGTCATGGCGTCCGGCACCTCGAACATGGGCACATCGAAGTGACGCATCGCCTTCTCGAACACCAGGCAGTGGTTGAGCTCCTCGCGGCAGAAGTGATGCATGTACTCCACCACCTCGGGGAGCTCGGCGAACACGCCCTGATTGATCAGGCGCATGTAGTATTCGGTGACGAGGCGCTCGAACACGATGAAGCCGTGCCACCAGCTGCCCAGCTCCAGCCGCGAAAGGCGGCGCAGCTCTCCTTCACTGGCGAGCTGCAGATAGGGAGTGCCGTACAGCGATAGCTTCTCCGGCGCTCGCAACCAGAGCGCTTCGCCCCTGGGTTCATGCCAGGGATGATCCCCGACGATGCTCATTTGTCGCTTGCTGGAGGCGTGCGACAGCTTCTTGCTCAGACGAACCAGACGAGATGCTACTTCGGACATCTTTGTTTCCTTCAGCCGACCGCGGCTAGCGGGTGGCGCAAACGGGCCGCCACGGCAGCCCTGGAAAGCGCCGCTGGAGCGGCGTCGAGCAGGGCCGTTGCGGTGGCCTCTGACCTGGCGCTTGCCCCCACGTCGGGCAAGAGCGTTGCGTTGGTGAAACCGAGACACAGCGCGGGCTCGTAGCCTGCGCCCGACACCCAGGTGCCGCAGAAGGACAGCCCGCGTACTGCGGGGCGCTGCAGAAAGCGCACGTTGCGACCCGGCACCGCCTTGAACCCGAAGGCGGAGCCACCCGGCGACGACGTGTAGCGCTGGTTCGTACGCGGGGTCGACGCCTCCTTCAGCAGGATGTGCCCTTCCAGCCTGGGAAACGTGCGCAGCGCCCGCGCCAGCAGCAGCTCCAGAACACGCGCCTTCTCGGCCTTGTACTCCGCCTTCTCCAGCTCGAACCAGCGCGCCGGATGATCGAGCACCGTCATCACCACGATGCAACCCAGGCTCGGATCCAGCTTGTGGTAGTTGGTGATGCCCAGTGGCAGCCGCAGGTAACGACCGTCTGACTGGCGCTCCTCCGTCGTCAGCTCACGCACCTCCGTGTCCGACAGCAGGTACTCGGATTGCTCGAGCCCCACCTCCGACGGCGGAACGTCCAGGGCCAGGTAGACGGAGAAGGCGCCGTAGCCGAGCTCGAGGCTCGCCAGCTTGGCGCGGAATGCGGCCCCCAACGCTCCCTCCGGTCGCACGGCGCTCTCCAGCACCCCCGGCGCACAGGTAGCCACCACGTTGCCGGTGCGAAACCGGCAGGTTCGTGTCTCCACGCCGGCGATGGCGCCATCCACCACGTTCACGGCCTCCACCCTCTCCTTGAGATGAACCTGACCTCCCAGTCGCTCCACCTCGGCAGCCAGCGCATCCGAGAGCGACTGGGAGCTGCCCGTGACGTACGCGGCGCCCTGCGTCAGAAAGGTGTACGCGAAGTGCAAGTAGTACAGGGCGTCAGCGTCCTCGGCCACCACCCCCAGGTTGATCGCCAGCGTGGAGAAGATCAGCACCAGATCGGGGTCGGCGAACAGCTGCTCGAAGTACTGCTTCGCTCGCAGGCGCGAGAGTTTCCGGCTGCGCTCGAGCAAGGCGCGATCGAGCGTGTACTCACCGAGCGCCATCCGCGCGAACATGTAGTTCTGGCGGCCGTGCGTGTTCATGTCTTCGAAGAACCGCTCCACCCCCACGCGTGACTGCGGGAACCACTGCAGCAGCCTGCGCCGCAACTCCGCCGGGTCCGCAGGAATGTCGTAGCGCCGCTCGCCCACGACGATGCAACTCAGCTGCTGGTAGAAGTAGAACTGCAGCTTGTCCCAGAGCTTGGCCCGTATCAGCGCATTCCGCAGGTTGCCTTCCGGACCAAGCCCCGTGATCTTGTGCAAGCTACAGTCGAATACATACCTCTGACGCTCGCGCGCGAAGTTCGTGGCGTACCCGCCGGGCTTGAAGTGCTTCTCCACCACCGCCACGCGGTAGCCCTTCTGGGCCGCCACGATGCCGTACATGAGCCCCGACAGACCCGCTCCGATGACCACGATGTCGGCGTCGAGCTCTCGCTTCTGTCGAGGCGGCATCGCTCACTCCGCCGCCCGGACGCCCTGGTCCAAGCGCTCCCAGACCGTGATCGCGATCTTGGAGATGCTGGTCATCTCCTGGAGCATGCTCTCCGGGATCTGGATCTGATAGCGCTTCTCCAGAGCCACCAGGATCTCCAGGCCCATGAGCGAGTCGACGTCGTGCTGCTCGGTCAGGTTGTCCTCCGGCTGGAGCTGCTGCGGATCGCGGTCGATCGTCTTGGCGACAATTGCGTGAACTTCGGACTGAATGTTTTCGAATGACATGTGCTCATCTCCTGCAGTGTGCGCCGCGCCGCAGGCGCAGCTGAACGACTCGACGGAGGCGTGACTCGCGAAGGTGAAATCGTCGCGGGCGCGCCGCCTCCAGTGTCCCGCGCTCGTGTAGCGGCTCGGTGGGGCGTCAGGTTTCCAGCGGCACCGGCGATACGGTGCGCCAGGACCGGTTACCGTACAGCAGGGGCCGGCCCTGCGAGTTGGTCCCAAACTCGAGCACCTCTCCGATGACGATGCTGTGATCGCCCCCCTCGTGGGTCGCGCTCAGGCGGCAGTCGAACCAGGCCAGGCTATCCTGCAAGACCGGCGCTCTGCTGCCGCCACCCCTCCATGCGTGGCTATCGAAGGGTGCCCAGCGTTCCACCGCGGCGCCAGCGAAGCCGCGCGCCAGGCAGGTGTGCTGCTCTGCCAGCACACTCACGGCAAAGTGTCCGGCGCTGGTCAGCGCCTCCAGCGTGCGAGTGGAGTTGCCCAGGCAAAGCAAGATGAGCGGCGGGCTGACGCTGAGTGAGGTGAACGAGCTGGCCGTCATGCCGCAGACCGTGCTGCGGTTGACTGCCGTGACGATCGTGACTCCAGACGTAAACTGCGAGAAGGCGCTGGCGATCGCCGCGCTCTGCAGCCGTGTTGTCCCGGTCATGTCAGCCGTGCGCTTCCGCGCCGCGACGCAGGGCGAAGCGCTGCACCTTGCCGGTCGCCGTCTTTGGCAGGTCGCTCACTATGCGCACCCAGCGCGCCCGCTTGTACGCGGCCAGCCGCTCCACGACGTGTTCGACCAGCTGAGCCTCCAGCTCCGCGGGGTTCATCCCATCTTCACGGGGCACGACGTACGCCTTCGGCTTTACCAGGCCGGAAGAGTCCGTAGCCCCCACCACCGCGCACTCCAGCACGTCCGGATGGGAGAGCAGCGCGTTCTCCACCTCGTGTGGAGACACCCAGATGCCCCCGACCTTGAGCATGTCGTCCGAACGCCCCGCGTGCCAGTAGTAGCCATCCGTGTCGGCAAAGTACTTGTCTCCGGTATTGAGCCACTCGCCGACGAACGTCTCCCGGCTGCGCTGGTACTGGCGGTGGTAGTAGAGCGACGCCGTCTCGCCTTTGACCAGCAGCGTCCCGATGTTGCCGGGCTTCACCTCTTGCCCGAGCTCGTCGACGATGCGCACCTGATAGCCCGGGATTGGGCGCCCGCTGGACCCGGGGCGGACCTCGCCAGGCTTGTTGCAGATGAACATGTGATAGTTCTCGGTGGAGCCGATACCGTCGATCAGCTCCAGCCCGGTCACCTGCTTCCAGCGCTGCCAGATGGTCTCGGGCAGCGCTTCTCCCGCCGAGACACACAGGCGCAACGAGCTCAGGTCGTGGTGGCCGCCGCGCTCGATGTGCGCGAGCAGGATGGCATAGCCCGTGGGCGAGCTGTAGAACACCGTCGGCCGGTGCCGCTCGATCACCCGCAGGATGTTGCTGGCATTGCGCGGGCTACCGGAGAACAACGTGATGCTCGCCCCCGTGAACCAGGGAAAGATCAGGTTGCCGCCAGTGGCGAAGGTGAAGAACAGCTTGGCCGCTGCGAAGGTACGGTCGCTCGCCGTCAGCCCGAGAGTGTTCACGCCCACGAGCTGAGCGCTGATCGGCAGGTCCTTGTGTGCGTGCACGATGCCCTTCGGGGTGCCGGTGGTGCCGCTCGAGTAGTTGAGACAACACGGGTCCTCGCGATGGGTCAGCTCTGGCTCGAAGTGCTCGGACGCGCCGGCGATCCACTCAGCAAAGTCCACGGCGCGCGGCGGGCGTGCCGCCGGCACCACCTCACCCACCACGATCACACGCACAGCAAACGGTAGCTCCTCGATGACGCCGCTCAGCTGATCACATAGGGCGCCATCCACGATCAGCACGCGCGGGCGGCAGTCCTCCAGGATGGCGCGGTAGTCCTCCGGCACCAGCAGCGTGTTCAAGCTGACCGCCACCGAACCCGCCATCAAGACACCAAAGAAGCTCATGACCCACTCGGGCCTGTCCAGCAGCAGCAGCGCAACGGGTTCACCCGGGCGCAGATCGAAGCTGCGCAGCGCGTTCGCCACCTGCTTGGCCTTGCGATCCATCTGCGCGAACGTGAAGCTGCCCGTGTCACAGACCAGGGCGGTCGCGTCGCCACGCGTCTCGGCGTTGCGTGTCAGAATCTCGCTCGCGTTGTAGAACGTCGGCAGGTCTCTTAGTTTCATACTCGCGGCCTCGTCTCCGGGGATGCGGTGTAGTCAAGCTTTAGACGGAGATTTGGTTTGTGCGTTGCACGCCGCTGGGCGATTGGCGGTGCAATTTGCTTGGCCGGATGCGACGCGTGTTTCGCGGTGATGTTCTGTAACGGACGGCTAGCGAGCGCGGACTTCTGCTCGATGAATCAGCAACGCGAGCTCGGCACCACAGTCAATGGAGAGAGAGCGGCCCCATCGCCGCATCTCGAAGGCTGGCAGGTAACCTTGAGAGACGACGACCAGTTCACAACTTCCGGCGGCATCATCGTCCAGCGCAAGACAGAGGCCGTCGATGCGACAGAGAGCGTGGAGGCGTTGGTCGATGCACTCGACCAGCGCAAAGGCGTGCTGCTCTCCTCGACGTACGACTATCCAGGTCGCTACACGCGCTGGGACCTGGGATTGAAGGATCCGCTGCTCCAGCTCGAGGCTCGAGATCGCGAGCTGCGCGTGCGTGCGCTCAATGAGCGAGGCAATGTGCTGCTGGCTCCGCTGCAGGCTCATCTGGAGCGGCTCGACTGCGTCGAAGCTCTGCACGCGAGCGCGACGGAGCTGGCAGTCACGGTGCAGCGCCCCGCGCGCACTTTTGCAGAGGAAGAGCGCAGCCGCCAGCCATCTGTATTCTCGCTGCTGCGCGCCACGGTGGAGCTGTTTCACAGCCCCAGGGACTCGGCCCTGGGCCTGTACGGCGCCTTCGGCTACGATCTAGCCTTTCAGTTCGAGAGCATCCGGCTGGCGCGGCCTCGCGCCGCCGACCAGCGGGACCTGGTTCTTTACCTGCCCGACGAGCTCCTGGTCGTGGATCGTCCGGCGCAGCTGGCGTTCCGGCACCGCTACGAGTTCTCCTGGAACGGAGTGAGCACCCGGGGGCGCAGCGCCGAGCCGTTTGCCGTCCCTGCCGTGACGAGCAAGGAGCGACCGGAGACGGCGAGTGATCACGCGCCCGGTGAATATGCCGCCGCTGTGCGGCGGGCTCAGCAGGCCTTCAAGCGGGGTGACCTGTTCGAGCTGGTGCTGGCCCAGGCGTTCCGGGAGCCCTGTGCCCGCAGGCCATCGGAGATCTTCCGCTGGCTCCGCCAGCACAACCCGGCTCCCTACGCCCTGCTGCTGAACCTTGGCCAAGGCGAGCACCTGGTGGGGGCCTCCCCGGAGATGTACGTCCGGGTGGAGGGGCGGCGGGTCGAGACGTGCCCGATCTCCGGCACCATCGCCCGCGGCCGCGACGCCATCGAAGACGCAGAGCGCATTCGCGAGCTGCTGAACTCCGCCAAAGACGAGTCCGAGCTCTCCATGTGCACGGACGTGGACCGCAACGACAAGGCGCGGATCTGCCAGCCAGGGTCGATACGGGTGCTGGGACGGCGCCAGATCGAACTGTACTCGCGCCTGATCCACACCGTCGACCACGTCGAGGGCACGCTACGCGCTGGCTTCGACGCGCTCGACGCTTTCCTGAGCCACGCCTGGGCCGTGACCGTGACGGGCGCGCCGAAGCCCAGGGCGATCCAGGCGGTGGAGCTGGAGGAGAAGTCGCCGCGCGGCTGGTACGCGGGCGCCGTGGGTAAGATCGGCTTCGACGGCAACCTCAACACGGGCCTCACCCTGCGCACGGTTCGACTGAAAGATGGCATCGCGGAGGTGCGCGCGGGCGCCACCCTGCTGTACGACTCCGAGCCGGAGCTCGAGGAGCGCGAAACGCGCCTGAAAGCTTCCGCATTCCTCGATGCGGTGCGCGGAACGCTGCCAACGCGTGCGCAGCCCACCTCGCTCGGCGCGCTGCCTGGGCACGGGCGGAAGGTGTTGCTGGTCGACCACGAAGACTCGTTCGTGCACACGCTGGCAGACTACTTCCGCCAGACCGGCGCGGACGTGGTGACGTTGCGGCGACCTGCGGCTCTCGCCCTGCTGGACCAGGAGCCGCCGGATCTGATCGTGCTCTCGCCGGGGCCCGGTGCACCCTCCGAGTTTCGCATCAACGAGACAATCTCGAGCGCCCTGCGCAAGAAGATACCGCTGTTCGGGGTGTGCCTGGGGCTGCAAGGTATCGCCGAGTACTTCGGAGCAAGCCTGGCGCTGCTCGACTACCCCATGCATGGCAAGCCGTCGCGGGTGACGGTCCGCGGAGGGCGGCTGCTTGCTGGTCTCGGCCCGTCTTTCGTTGCCGGCAGGTATCACTCCATCTACGTCCAGCGTGCGACCTTGCCGGGCGAGCTGATGGTGACGGCGGAGTCGGAGGATGGGGTCGTCATGGCGCTCGAACATCGCTTCTTGCCCATCGCCGCGGTGCAATTTCATCCCGAATCGATCCTCACGCTGGCCGGGCAAACCGGGCTCCAGATCGTGAACAACGTGATGACGGGCCTCACTCGCGCGAATGCCCCCACCATCGAGCTACACAGGTCCGGTCCATCCCATGTCGCCGTCTGAACCCGTCACTTCACGAACGGCTCTCGCACCCACCTCTGCTCGCTTGCGTCCTCCTTCCTCTGCCGTTAATACACAGGGCGTGCGCCTCCCCCACTCGGCTCAACACGAGCAACCGTGGCTCGTTCATGACATCGCTCGTGACTTCACGCTCGATGAGGTCTGGGAGTTTCCCATCTCGGCAGACGCCAGCAAGGGAGAGACGTTCCGCAGCTTTTGCGACCTGGAGGACGCAGCCCGGGCCGAGCCGCTCTCCGGTCCTGCAGAGTGGCTGATTCAGTTCCGGATGCTACTGGGCAAGCTCGGGCTGGATCGCAAGACCAATCAGCTGCCCATCCCGGGCTGCACGGAGACGAGCGTCTGGGAGCGCCTGAAGCCGGAAGATCGGCAGCCGATGCCCGCGCCGGACTCGCGCTTTCCATTCCGCATCGTGTACGACCGCGAAAGTGAGCGCTTGCTCGAGTTCTCCAACGGCTCGCTACACGGGCTGTTGCACCTGAGCTGGGCTCACAAGACCGGCACGCTGTTTGCGCCGCGCATGGCCGTGTACGTCAAGACCCGCAACGCGTTCGGCAAGATGTACATGGCGTTGATCTACCCGTTTCGGGTGCTGGTCGTTTACCCCGCCATCTTGCGCACGGCCAGACGGCGCTGGGAGCAGCACGGGCTGAAGCAGAGCCGGCTGAAGCAGAGCCGGCTGAAGCAGAGCCGCGCGGAGGCCGACCTGAAGCCGAGCCAAGCTGAAGCTGAGCTGAGCTAAATCGCGTACTGGGGAAGCCGCGCCGGTCTGAACCGGCGAAGAGAGCTGGGCCGCGCACGGGGATTGCTCACCGATGCGCGGCCTTCGTCTGGTTCGTCTCAGCCCGAGATGGCCTGCAGCGCTGGAGGCGTGGCCTCCGCGAGGGGCATCCCCAGATCCAGCTCGCCCAGCACGGCGGTAAGGTTGAGCTGGCAGCCTGCACTGAAGGCGATCGCGTCCCGATCCGCGTCCGTGAGATCCCGGTAGTGGCTGGCCAGGACCTCGCGCAGGTGCTGGCGCAGGCGTCGGATCGCCCTGTGAAGCCGGCGATGAATCGTCGCACGATGCACGCCGTACAGCGCCCCCAGCGCATCGACCGAGCGCTCGTACACGAAACACTGTCGCAACAGCTCGCGCTCCTCGCAGCACAGCGAGCTGATCGCCTCGCGCCAGGCGCGGATGCAGATGTCGGCGCCTTCACCGCGCAGCGCCAGCCGCTCCTCCGCCGTGGTCTCGTGTGCCTCCGCCGGCGCGTCGCGCTGGGCGAGCGCGAGCTTGCGCAGTCGGCCGCGCTGCACCACCGTCGAACGCCGGCAATCCTGCGCCACGTTCACTGCCAGGCTGCGCAGCCACCCCGCCAGCGGGCCATTGCCCCGGTAGCTGGAGATCTTGGGTGCCTGCCCCACGAACAGGCGAGTCCGGACCTCCTGCAGTACGTCGTCCACGACGAGCTCTTCGCCGATGACGCGGTTCACCACTTGCCGCAGCCCCGAGAAGAACTTGGCTTCGAGTGCCTGATAGGCGGCTGCCCTGCCGCTGGTACAGGCCGCGCTCAGGTAGAAGTCCGAGGGGTGCTCAGGCCCGCTCTCGCGGGTGTAGCCGTGTCTCACGACGTGCTGGCGGAAGCTCTCGTAGCTCAGCGGGATCGTCGGCCACGTGCTTCGACCGACCGCGTACGCATCCGCGAGCTCCCCAACGGCAAGGGCCACATCGCCGGAAAGCGGAAGTTGATCTACGCCGGTACATTCCATAACTGCCATTCCTTGTTTCGCGAGGACCGGAATCGTTTACCGGCGTCCCCTCGGCTCAACGCATCGGTGTGGTCAAGCGAGCAGTTGCGGCAGAATGCAATGATATAAGAGAGAAAGGCCGCGAGACTCGGGGGTCCCGCGGCCTTTTCACCGCTCAGGCGAGCGCAGACCTGGCTGCGATCGCCCACTACGCTGCCGAGGCAGGGCCCATCATGCCTCCAGCCGGATCGGCAGGCTGCGCACCCGCTGTCCGGTGAGCGCAAAGAGCGCATTACACACCGCCGGCGCGATCGGCGGCACCCCCGGCTCTCCCATCCCGGTGATGGCTGCTCCCGAGTTGATGATGTTCACCTCGATCTCGGGTGCCTCGTTCATCCGCACGAGCCGGTAGGTGTCGAAGTTGGACTGCATGGGCCGCCCGCCCTCGATGTCGATCTGACCGTACAGGGCCGCGCTCAGGCCGAAGATGATGCTGCCCTGCACCTGAGCCTCGATGCCCCTTGGGTTGATGGCGCGGCCGCAGTCCACCGTGGCCCACACGCGATGTACGCGCACCCGCTGCGTGGCAGCGTCCACCGACACCTCGGCCACTTGAGCCGCGATGGTGCCGAACGTCATGTGGCAAGCGATGCCACGCGCACGGCCGGCGGGGGCCGCCATGGACCAGCCGGCGCGATCGGCCACGTCTTGCAGCGCAGCGGCGAAGCGGGGTGCGTTCTGATCCGTGCTTTGGCTCAGCAGGCGCAGGCGCACCTCCAAAGGATCTTTGCCGCCCAGAGCCGCCAGCTCATCCAGGAAGGACTCCACCACGAAGGCGTTGTGTGATGCACCCACGGAGCGCCAGGTGAACACGGGCACCCCGATCTGCGGATCCTGCCAGGTCACGCGCCGGTTCGGCATCGCGTACGGATAGTTCGTGGCCGCACCTTCGACGGCAAACTGCGCGCCGAAGATGCCGGGCACCACGATCTCGTGCACCCACGCCACCGGCCAGCCCTGGGCGTCGAGCGCGCCCTGCAGGCGGTTGGCGTTGATGGGCCGGTACTGCGCCGCACGCATGTCGTCCTCGCGCGTGTGGATCAGCTTCACGGGGCGACCCGCCGCGCGCGATGCCTCGACCGCGTCGAGCACGTAGTCGTTGACCAGGCGGCGGCCAAAGCCCCCGCCCAGATACGGCACGTGCAGGGTGACGTTGGCCGCGGGTACACCCGTGGCCATCGCCACGTCATTGACCACGGCGGTCGGACCCTGGGTGCCCGCCCACACCTCCACGCTATCGGCGCGCACGTCGGCCACGGCGTTCAGCGGCTCCATGGCGGCATGCGCCAGGTAGGGCAGCTGATATTCCGCGGTGAGCCGCGCCGTGTCCGCCGCGGCGTTGATCACCTGATCGGGGTTGCCGGTCGTGGCAAAGCTCTGGCCTTGGCCCATCATCGCCATCATCGAGCCCTGCAGCGCAGCGGTGGAGAGGCCCGCGTTGGGCCCATCATTCCACTGTACCACCAGCGCATCGCGGCCCTTCAGCGCCGCCCAGTAATGGTCCGCCAGCACCGCCACGCCAGACGGGATCTGCACCACGTCGCGCACGCCCGGCACCTGCCGCGCGGCAGCGTCGTCGTACGAGGCGAGCGTGCCACCGATGGTCGGCGCGCGCGCCACCAGCCCGACCAGCATGCCCTCCACCTGCACGTCGATGGCGAACTGCGCCCTGCCCTCGGCCTTGAGGCGCGCCGCCAGCTGCGTGCGCGGGGTGCCGATGATGCGAAACTCGCTGTCGTTCTTCAGAGGGGCGTTCTGCGGCGCGGGCAAGGTGGCGGCCAGCTCTGCCAGCTCACCGTACGTGGCGCTGCGCTCGCTCGCATCGTGATGCACCACGCCCAGGTTGGTGCGCAGCTGCGCCACCGGCACGTTCCAGGTCTGCGCCGCGGCGGCCAGCAGCATCTGACGCGCGGCCGCGCCCATCTGCCGCATGTTCTGGAAGGAGTTGGCCACGCTGGCGCTGCCGGCAGTGAACTGGAACCCGTATTTCTCCTGGCTGGCGATCGGATGCTCCGAGCGCACGTTGGCCCAGTCCACGTCCAGCTCCTCCGCGATCATCATCGGCAGCGCGGTGAGCACGCCCTGACCCATCTCCGAGGGTCCGATGAAGATGGTCACGCTCTCATCGTCGCCGATGCGCACGAACGCAGAGAGGTCGTAGGTGATGACGGGCACCTCGGGCTCGTCCGGCGGCGGCTGCTGCCCGGGTGTGGTGCCCGGAGCGGGCTGCTCGCCGGTCATCCCTGGCGGCATGCCGTCGGGCGTCATCCCGGCGCCGCTGCCCGCGGCACCCAGGGCGTTGCCGGTGGCCATCTGCGCGGCCCTCTCACTGGCGCAGGCCAGGCCCAGCGCCAGGCCGCCCACGCCGCCCAGCTTGAGGAACACGCGCCGATCCATCATGGAGCGAGCGCGGCCGCTCGCGGCGGGCTGGCCAGGGGCCTGTGTGCCCTGCTGCATGCGGCGAGAGATGTGCGCCATCACCAGCTGCTGCCCGGGGGTCAGGGGGGCGCTCATGGCGTGCCCTCCGCGGCGCGATGAATGGCCTTGCGAATGCGCACGTACGTGCCGCACCGGCAGAGATTGGGGCTCATCGCCGTGTCGATGTCTGCGTCGGTGGGCAGCGGGTTGCGCGCCAGCAGCGCGGCCGCTGACATGATCTGCCCCGGCTGACAGTAGCCACACTGCGGCACGTCCTCCGCCTCCCACGCCGCCACCAGCTGCTCCTTCTGCTCGGCGGGCAGCCCCTCGATGGTGACGATCTCGGAGCTGCCGAGCGCGCTCACGCGCAGCTGGCAGGAGAAGATCGGGTCGCCATCGACATGTACGGTGCAAGCGCGGCACTGACCGACGCCGCAGCCGTATTTGGTCCCGGTGAGCTTCAGGATGTCGCGCAGCACCCAGAGCAGCGGCATGTCCTCCGGCGCGTCGACGTCACGTATCTGACCGTTGATGTTCAGCTGATAGACGGGCATGCAAGCGAGCCTAGGCCAAGGACTCGCCCAGCGGAACGCAAAACCCCGGGTCACTGCCGCTCGCCGCGGCGGAACTTTACAGACTGTTTGGACTGGTTGCGGGCGCAGGCGGGGCCCGTCGTTCCAGCGCGCGCCTCGCCCCGGCAGCTCGTTGCGAGCCGAGTCGGTCCGGCGAGACCGCCGGCGCCGCCGGCACCAGGCGCGAGAGCTGCAGCTCGTACGACACCGTCGCGCTCGGACGACCGCTGGCGCTGCAGCGCCTCAGCAGCGAGACGATGTAGCCGTCACGCTCGGCCAGCGCTCGCGCAAACCAGTGCAGGCGCAGCTCCAGCTGTGCGCTGTCGCGCGCCGAGATGTTCACGTGCCTTCGGACTGGTTGCTCCGTCATCCTCGAGTCCTCCCTGCGGTCGTCGCCGCGCGTGGCGCGCGAGCCGACGCCCGAGAGAGAGGCTCTCACAGCTCTGTGTTAGCCAGCCGCCTCTGGAGGTGTCAGTGAGGTCACATGTTCGTGGCCGGACTGCGCGGTGGGCGCAGGACCCGTAGCTGTCGCTGCATGATGCCCCTACAGCGTGACATTGCGCGAAGCACCCGGGGCGGCCTTAACGCCCCCCAGGGGATGAACTCGGCTCCCTAGAGGCGCCTGGTTCCTCGCCGTTGTCCGCAACCGGCAGCGATCGCTGCAGAAGGACATTCATGAGGAATACATTCACTCCCCTGTGCGGAATCGCGGCACTCTTGGCTCTTTTCACGGTTCGTTGTGAGGATGGGGAAGTCCTCGCGGTCAGCAACCTCGACCACGCTCTGACGGTCAAGACACAGGTTGCGCCGGGCGAGCAGTGTCCGAACGGTGGCTGGCGATTTGATGTTGGCTTTGACTCCAACTTCAACAACGCGCTCGGTAGCGATGAGATCCAGGACTCCGCCGTCATCTGTAACGGTCCCCAGGGCGCGACGGGTGCCGAGGGTCCTCGCGGGGCCGCGGGGCCCAAGGGCGATGCGGGCGTAAGCGGAGCTCAGGGCCCGCAAGGTGACCAGGGAGCTCAGGGCGCTCAAGGACCTCAGGGCGACCAGGGACCTCAGGGCGACCAGGGACCTCAGGGTGACCAGGGACCTCAGGGTGACCAGGGACCCCAGGGTGACCAGGGTGACCAGGGTGACCAGGGACCTCAGGGTGACCAGGGCGACCAGGGACCCCAGGGTGACCAGGGCGACCAGGGACCCCAGGGTGACCAGGGCGACCCAGGCCCCAAGGGTGACCAGGGCGACCAGGGACCTCAGGGCGACCCAGGCCCCAAGGGTGACCGGGGCGACGCGGGCCCGCCTGGTGCCAACGGCCAAAACAGCCTCGTGAACATGGTCGCCGAGGCCAAGGGCTGTAACTGCGAGTGGGGCGGCGTCGCCATTCAGGTCGGCTTTGATGACGACGATAGCGCGGTGCTCGAGGCCAACGAGGTGGACCAGACCATGTACCTCTGCAATCTCGACGATGGCTCGCTCTCAGGTTGTAGCTGTCAGGGCGGCGCCGTCGTGGAGAGCCTCTCGCCCGGGCGCGATATGATCGTCTGCGACATGCCGGACGACAGCCTCTGTGAGGAGAACTTCGAGACGCTGTGCCCCCCAACCTGGCAGCTCTGCACGGCGCCGCAGCATCAAAACCGCAACGACGGCTGGACGTACCCGGTGGGAGGTGACATTGCGAACACGGTGCTCGGTGAGATCGTCTGTCGCAGCTCCGGCGCAGGCCACTACACGCTGTCCAGCTCCCACAATTTCACGACGCTCGCTGACGACGGCGACGTCACGTGCCAGTTCGGCTCCTCGCGCGACACCTGCACGGCTGGTTACGGTTGCGGTGAAAATGCTGCCAAGGCCCTGTGCTGCGCGCCCACGCCCAGCTGCGGCAACGGCATCGTGGACTCCGTCGAAGAGCAATGTGACGATGGCAACGCCAGCGAGACAGATGAGTGCCTGACCAACTGCATCTGGCGGAAGCCCTCCGACCACCCCGGCTCTACTTGCGGTTGAGCCCAGCTCCGTAACACCGCTCGTGTTCTGCCCGCCAGCGGCGTAGCGCCTCTCGCTACGCCGCCTGGGCGCCGGGCGGCACCTTCGCCGCCACCGCGCTCCTAGCGCTGCAGCAACGCCCGGATCTGAGCCAGGGCCGCGCTCACCTTCGCTTCGAAGGTGGGCGTGAAGCCGACGAAGCAGAAGTTGGGATGCGGTGACCACACCTGCCGCAGCAGCGTGTCGACTCGCACCGCCTCTTGCTGGTCCTCGGTACGCGCCGCATTCTGACCGCTGAGCTCGTCGCCATCGATGGAGAGCCCGCCGGCGGCCGCCGTCTCCATGAACACCACGGCATCGTAGCGCGCGCGCGCCTGCGCGGCGTCCCCGCACACGGTGGCGAAGAAGGACTCGGCGCCATCCGGCCAATATGCGGCGCCGTCGGGCAGCCCGCGATCGAACACCAGCACCGTGTCTTGCCCCGCGCGGCCGCGATGCACGGACTCCAGGTTCAGCTGGACGTGATAGATGGCGCGCTGCACGGCGCGCCGCTCCTCCGCCCCGGCGATGCGCGGAAAGAAGCCACCCAAGAGGTGGGTCGCCACCTCGGGCACGACCACCACGCTGTCGCGCAGCTCGCGCCCCAGCTGCGCTGCGACGGTCGACTTGCCGGCGCCCGGTCCGCCGGTGATGGCAATACGCCGGATCACACTGCGCCGGATCACACTGCGCCGGATGGCTATGCGCCCGATCACGCCTCAGCTCGTCCCAAAGAGCCGATCGCCCACGTCGCCCAGGCCGGGGTACACGTAGCCCTCGGCGGTCAGCGATTCGTCGACCGCGGCGGTATACAGCTTCACATCCGGGTGCTCCTCGTACAGGGCTCGCACCCCCTCCGGGCACGCCACCAGACACACGTAGCGGACCGAGCGCGCCTGCGCCTCTTGCACCCGCCGGATCGCGGCAGACGCCGTGCCGCCGGTGGCCAGTACCGAGCCGACGATGATGGCGTCACGGCTGTCCATGCCGGCCGGCAGCTTGCAGTAGTACTCGACCGCGGTCAGCAGCCGCCGATCGCGGTACAGCCCGATGTGGCCCACCCGCGCCGACGGCAACACGGTGAGCATGCCGTCGAGCATGCCGGAGCCCGCGCGCATCACGTTCACGAGCACGATTTTCTTGCCCTCCAGCACCACACCCTGTGCGGGGCCGAGCGGCGTCTCCACCGTCTTGGTCTTGGTCGGTGCGTCTCGCATCAGCTCGTAGGCGAGCAGCGCGCCGATCTCGGCGGTCAGCGAGCGAAAGCTGCGCGTGCTGGTCTCTTTGCTGCGCAGCAGGGTGAGCTTGTGCTGCACCAGTGGATGATGGACGATGTGAAGATTGGGGGTCATTGCCTGCTTCTCGAGTCTCAAAATAGCGTACCGTCGCTCTCCACCCGGATCGGGGGCGCGCCACGGCGCAGCGCGCTGGCCAGCTTGCGCCCGGCTGCCCAGCTACCGCCCTCCAGCACCTTGCTCAGCGGCAACGCCGCGGCGTCCAAACCGGTGTGCTGGCGCAACCGCTCTGCCAGGCGGTCCAGCAGGGCGATGGTGAGCGCGCGCCACTCCACCACCAGCTCCGAGCCCGGCAGGTGCACGTCCCCCGTCACGCCATGGTGCTTGGGCGCTATCACGCCGGTGTCGATGAACAACCCGCCGTTGCGGTATTCGGCCAGCCCTGTCAACGCGTCGGGTGAGCTCACCGTCACCCCCGCCAACGCCAGCGGGTAGAAGAGCGAGTAGCTGAGCCACTGCGACAGCTTGTGGAACGGCACGAGGCCTGGCGCCGGACCTGGGCTGCCCGCAGCCGCGTGGGGCCAGACGTCTCCCAGCTCCACGCCTTGCAGGCTGGTGCGAGGCGGCCAGACCGAGGCCAGGGCCTCGAGCACCGTGCGGAGCAGCTCCGCCGCCGGCAGCTGCCCGCCCTGAGCGCGCGCCACCAGGGTATCGAGCAGCCCCCCCACGCGCCCCTGCCCGGAGAACGCGGGCTCATCCAGCGCAGCCCCCAGTCGGCGGAGCAGCGCGGCGCGCCCGTCCAGCCCCAGCACCGCATTCTCGGGACTGGATTGAAAAGCCTGCTCCAGTCGCTCGCTGGTCAACCCGCGCAGCCCTACCGCATCCGCCTGAAGGGGCCGCTCTGGATCGGAAGAAAACACGCCCTGGGCCAGGCAGTGATAGCTGGCGAGCGCCAGCCCCTCCGAGCGCCCCACGCTGACCCCGGTGCCCGCCTCCGTATAGCGCCAGCTGCTGCCCGCGCCAGCGTCCAGCAACACGCTGGTCACGATCAAATCCGTGAGCGAGCGGGCGCGCTCGCGCGGGTCCGGCAGCTGCGCCTCGAAGCGCTGCAGGCGGTCCATGCCCCCTGCGCCGAAGTGGTTGATGCGGCTGTGAACCGGGATGCTGGCCACGTCCGGATAGCTCTCGCAGGTGACCTGCCAGGTGAGCTCCACCGCGCGCTGCAGCTGCTCGAGATCGAGCCGGAAGTGCCGCGAGCAACCGCCGCGCACGTATTCGAACACTGCCTCGCAGCGCTGCCGGATGGTCACCGGCGAGCGCAAGAACTCGAGCGCGGCCTGCTCAGGCACGCTCTCGCCCTCGGGCCTCGTCCTCGGGCAAGAGCTCGCTTGCGGGGGCTGCCGCGGGCGGGATCACGTATGCGCGCCCCTTGGCCTCTGCCAGCTCGCTGGCAGCCGGCAGCGTGCTGTCCGTGTAGTAGCCGGCGGCCACCTTCGCATCCATCTCCACCTTGGCGTCTTTCGGGATCAGCTCGCGCGGGATCTTCACCCGGGTGCCGATGGTGATGCCGGAGGCGGTGACGGCATCGTGCTTCATGTTGCTCATCGACACGAAGCGATCGATGTGACTGATGCCGAGCCAGTGCAGCACGTCCGGCATCAGCTCCTGAAAGCGCATGTCTTGCACGCCTGCCACGCACTCCGTACGGGCGAAGTAGCGCTCGGCGCGATCCCCACCGGGCTGGCGCTTGCGCGCGTTGTACACCAGGAACTTGGTCACCTCACCCAGCGCCCGACCCTCTTTGCGGAAGTAGATGATCACCCCTACCCCGCCCTGCTGCGCGCCCTTGATGCACTCCTCCACGGCGTGCGTCAGGTAGGGGCGGCACGTGCAGATGTCCGAGCCGAACACGTCAGAGCCGTTGCACTCGTCGTGCACGCGCGCGGTGATGCGCGCGTGGGGGGTGCCCAGCTGGCTGACGTCCCCGAACAGGTACACGGTCTGGCCGCCGATGGGCGGCAGGAAGACCTCCAGGTCGCCACGGGTGACCAGCTCGGAGAACATGCCGCCCGTCTCCTCGAACAGCACTCGCCGCAGGCGCCCCTCGTTCACGCCAAAGCGCTCGGCGATGCCGGGCAGGTGCCAGGCGGGCTCGATCGCCGCCTTGGTCACCACGCACTCGCCGTCGGCCAGCAGCACGCGCCCGTCCGGAACCAGGCGCCCTGCGGCGATGGCCGCGGAGACCTCGGGCAGCACCAGGTGCGCCGCGGTGATGGCGATCGTCGGCCGGATGTCGATGCCCTGCGCGTAGTAGTCGCGAAATACGTCCTGCACGATGGCCCCGTACGGATCGAGCGAGACGATGCGCTTGGGGCCATGCCACTGCGGAAACGGGCCGATGGTATGAGTCGGACGGGTGTCAGTGAGATCGGCCTGGTGCTCCGGATCGAGCGCGCCCGCCGCCACCGCCAGAGCGCGGTACACCGTGTAGGAGCCGGAGTGTGAGCCGATCACGTTACGGCGCGCCGGATCACCCAAGGTGCCGATCAGTGGGCCGCGCTCGGCGGGCGTGCCAGCGCCCCAGCGGAGCGGCACCGGATCAATTCCGTAATCTCCCGGGTGCGACAGGAGGCGGATATGGCGCTGCATGCTCTCGGGCTGCGACTTCTCTGGCGACGGCACTCGGGATCCCTTCGTTAGGCTGGCAGCATAGCACCGAATGATAGCCTGGCGTACGCAACGGCCGGCGGCGTACCAGGCGATAGGGCCCGACACCTGCGCCGCCGGTAGCCTGGTAGCGAGCCTGGTCTATCGAGCCTGGTTGATCCGCACCGTCCTCACGCCTGCGCCGAGTAGCCCCCGTCCACCGGGATGGCCACGCCGGTGATGAAATCCGAGGCGCGGCTGCTCAAGAACACGGCCACACCGGCCAGATCCTGCGGCTGCCCCCAGCGGCCCTGCGGTGTGCGCGCCTGCACGCGCTCGTGCAGGCCCGTCACCTGCTGCTTCGCACGCGCCGTGAGCTCGGTGTCGATCCAGCCCGGCAGCACGCAGTTCACCTGGATGTTATCCTTGGCCCAGGCGCTGGCCAGCGCCTTGCTCAGCTGCACGGTGCCGCCCTTGCTGGCAGAATAGGGCGCCGCAAAGGAGGCGCCGAACAGCGACGTCATCGAGCCGATGGTGATGATCTTGCCGCCGCCCGCGCGGCACAGATGCGGATACGCCGCCTGCGCGCACAGGAAGGTGCCGCGCAGGTTGATGTCCAGCACCTCGCTCCACTCCTCCAGCGAATACTGCTCGGGGGCCTTGCGGATGTTCGTGCCTGCATTGGTGATCAAGATGTCGAGCCGCCCCAGCCGTTCCACGGTCTGACCAAGGGCTTGCTCCACGGACGTCTTGCTGGAGACGTCGATCACGAGCGCACCGTGCGGCCCCCCGCCAGCCGCCTGCAGGCGGTCCAGCGCCGCGCGTGATTTGAGCTCGTCGCGCGCGGCGATCATCACCCGCGCACCGGCGCTGGCCAGCCCCTCTGCCATGCCCAGACCGATTCCCCCGTTGCCACCGGTGATCAGCGCCACTCTGCCCTCGAGATTGAAGCAGTCGTTCATGCGCCGAGTCTCGCGAATGGCCCGCGCTGCTGTCCAGCGGACCGTCTGGATCTTGACGCAGCCAGCTCGCTCGGCCTGCTCTCGGTTTCCAGACTGCTCGAACGCGCGCAGCGCAGGCTGAAAGCGCGGCCACCCACTCCTGCAGGTGCATTTACCCGGTGCAACGTTCGGCCGTTGTGCCAGGCGATGCTACCCGAGCGTACCTTTGCTCCGTCGATGGCGGCGGTCAGCCTGGTGCTGGTGAACGGCCGCGTGCATGAAGGCCACCTCAGCCGCTTCAGCCCGGCCGTCGCAGACCTCACGCTCGCGCTGTCCAAGGAAGGCAAGGACAAGTCCCGCTTCGCCACCGAACAGGTGGCGTACGTTGGCTTCCACCGTCCGCACAACGAGCCACCGCCTCTGCCTCACAGGCTCAAGGCGGAGCTCAAGATCCACGTCGGTGGCGGCAAGACCTTCCTGGTCGATCTGGAGACGCCGGAGACCCCGGGAGCCATCGGCTTCTACGCGCGGCCCGCAGAGCCGCAGTCGCCCTTCCGCGAGATCTTCTTCTACAATCATGGGGTCAACCTGCGCGAGCTCAACCAGCCTCTGGGTGAGCTGCTCGTCAAGGAAGGGCTGACCGCCGCCGCGCTGGAGACCGGCCTCGCCAAGCAGAAGAGCGAGCAGCGCACGCCCATCGGGCAGATCTTGCTCGAGAGCAAGCGGGTGAACGCCAACGCGCTGGAGCAGGCTGCCAGCCTGCAGCGGCGCAAGGGCACGCGCATCGGTGAGGTGCTGATCGAGGCCGGGCTGGCCAAGAGCGAGGACATCGAGTTTGCGCTCTCCGAGCAGCGCAAGCGCGGGGGCAAGCGCATCGGACAGATCCTGGTGGACCTGAAGGTGATCACCGAGGTGCAGCTCGCGGTGGCGCTGGCTCGCAAGTTCCAGCTGCCGTACGTGGATCTGGACACCGTCTCCATCAACCTCGAGGCGGTCGCGGAGCTGGATCGTACCTTCATCGAGAAGCACCGCGTCCTGCCCGTGGATGGCGACGCGCGCTCCATCACCGTGGCCATGAGCGACCCGCTGGCGGTGGACACCATCGACCAGGTGCGCATGCACACCAAGCGCCAGCTGAGCGAGGTGGTGGTCACCAAGAGCCAGCTGGACAAGTACATCCCCACCTATCTCGACCAGATCGACTCGCGCAAGCGCGAGAACGAGATGGACGAGATCATGAAGGGCCTCACCAGCGGCGACGCCCAGGCCGAGGCCGAGGTGGAAGAGGTCGTCGAGACTGCCATCGTCAAGGAGTCCGACAACGCCATCATCAAGCTGGCGAACCAGATCATCATCGACGCCTACCGGCGCGGCGCCTCCGACATCCACATCGAGCCCAATGGACGCGAGCGCACCACCGGCGTGCGCTTCCGCATCGACGGCGACTGCAGCGCCTACCAGGACATCCCCGCCGCCTACCGCATGCCGCTGGTCGCGCGCCTCAAGATCATGGCCCAGCTGGACGTGACCGAGCGCCGCAAGCCGCAGGACGGCAAGATCCGCTTTCGCATCGGCGAGCGCCAGATCGAGCTGCGCGTGGCCACCATCCCCACCGCCAACGGCAACGAGGACGTGGTGCTGCGCATCCTGGCCGCGTCCAGGCCGCTGCCGCTCGAGCAGATGGGCCTGGGTCCGCGCAATCTGGCGGAGCTGCGCCGCATCATCGGCGCGCCGCACGGCTTGATCCTGTGCGTCGGCCCCACCGGCTCCGGCAAGACCACCACCCTGCACTCCGCGCTGGGCGCCATCAACACCGTGGACATGAAGATCTGGACCGCGGAGGACCCGGTGGAGATCACCCAGCCGGGCCTGCGCCAGGTGCAGGTCAACGCCAAGATCGGCTTCACCTTCGCCGCGGCCATGCGCGCCTTTCTGCGTGCCGATCCGGACGTGATCATGGTGGGCGAGATGCGCGATCCAGAGACGGCGAGCACCGCTATCGAGGCCTCGCTCACCGGTCACCTCGTGCTCTCGACCCTGCACACCAACAGCGCGCCCGAGACGGTCACCCGCCTGATCGACATGGGGCTCGATCCCTTCAGCTTCGCCGACGCGCTGCTGGGCGTGGTCGCGCAGCGCCTCGCGCGCGGCCTGTGCAAGCAGTGCCGCGAGCCGTACACCGCCACGGCGGAGCAGAGCGAGGAGCTGGCGCAGGCGTACGGTCCCGAGGCCTTCCAGGAGCTGGTGCAGCGCCTGGACGGGGCGGAGCTGCGGCTGTGGCGGGCGGTCGGCTGCAATGCGTGCAACCGCAGCGGCTACAAGGGTCGAGTCGCCATCCACGAGCTGCTCGTCACCGGCAGCGAGCTGAAGAGCGCCATCCAGCGCAAGGCACCCGTGGACGAGGTCCGCAGGCACGCCATCTCCGGAGGCATGACCACGTTGCTGCAGGACGGCATCGAGAAGATCCTCAGCGGGCACACCGACCAGAAGCAGGTGCTGGCCGTGTGCGGCGGGCCCCACTGAGCGAGGCCTCGCCGCCACTGCTAGCTGCGGCTGCTCCGTCAGCCGCTGCTTCGCCAGCAGCTACTCCGCCAGGAACTCCGCCCGGAGCGGCGTGTCCGCAGCGTTGCGGCCCACGCTGACCGCGTAGCGCCCTGGATCGAAGCGAAAGGCTGCCCGCTCCACGTCGTAGTACTCGAACGCGCCGCGCTCCACCCGCAGCGCCACCCGCGCGCGCTGCCCGGGCTCGAGCCAGACCTTCTGAAACGCCGCCAGCTCCTTCACGGGCCGCGGAACGCGTGGCTCGAGCGCGCTCAGGTAGAGCTGCACCACCTCCGCGCCGGCTCGCTTGCCCACATTCTCCACCTCGACGCTCACCTCGAGCGGCGCGCTCCGCTCCAGCCGCTGGCTCGACAGCTGCAGGTCGGACAGCTCAAACGTGGTGTAGCTGAGGCCGAAGCCGAACGGAAAGCGCGGCTCCACTCCAGCGCGGTCGAAGTGCCGGTAGCCGGTGAACACGCCATCGCTCAGCTGCACGCGCAGGTCCCCGCGATCGTGGTAGCTGTCGAAGGACGAGCGATCCTCCAGGCGCTTCTCGAACGTGACCGGCAGCCTGCCGGAGGGGTTGATTTTGCCGAGCAGGATCTCCGCCAGTGCCTGCCCCCCAGCCTGCCCGGGATACCAGGCATGGATCACTCCGCGCGCGCGGTCGATCCAGCCCGACATGTCCAGGTTGCCGCCCGCCGTCAGCACAACCACCGTGTTGGGCTGCGCCTCGGTGACCGCGGCCAGCAGCTTCTCCAGGCCGGAGTGCAGGCGAAAATCTCGATCATAGCCTTCACTCTCGGTGATCGGATCAAAGCCCACGGCCAGCACCGCCGCGTCCGCTGCACGCGCTGCCGCCACGCACTCCGCCAGCCCCGGCACCTTGCCGTCCTGCAGCTGATAGCCGAATTTCATGTTGCCGCTCATGCGCGTCTTGCGCCACTCGACGCACACCTCGTAGCTCTGCCCTGCCGTGAGCTGCAGCTCCGCCGAGTGCAGCCCGTTGCGCTCGCGCTCCCAGGTATCGATGATGACCTGCCCGCCGACGCGGATGCGATAGTGCCCGTTGCGGCAGCGGGAGTAGAAGAGGTGAGTGCCGCTGCGCTCGGGCCGCAGCGCTCCAGTCCAGCGGATCGAATACTGGCGGACGGTGACCTCCGGCATGGGCTGGTTTCTGCCCCAGAAGAAGTTCACGTGACGATCCAGCCGGCGCTTCACCGGCTCACCGCTGAGCTCATTGTTGTTGAAGTATTCGCCCCAGAGCCCGGCGCCGCCGGAACACTCGAACTGGCTCTGCTCGTACACCAGGCGATCGGGACTGGCCTCGGGCCCGCTCACGTGCTCCAGCTCCAGCCTGGGAGCGAGTGCCCGCAGGCCGTCGAGCAAGCTGGTGGCGCGATGCGGCGGCGTGTAGGCGCTGCCTCCACCGCTGATCAGCGCCGGGTGAGCGCCGAAGCCGAGCACCGCCAGGCGCCGCACGCGCCCCGGCTCGAGCGGCAAGAAGCCGCCCTCGTTCTTCAGCAGCACGCAGCCCGCGCGCGCCAGCTCCAGCGCCACCTGTGCCGTCGCCGGATCATCGAGCGGAATGCTGGTGTCTTGCTGTGGTTGATCGAGCCAGCCAAAACACGCAGCCAGGCGCAGCAAGCGGCGCACCTTGTCCTCGATGGTGGCCTCGCTGACCTCGCCGCGCTCGATCGCCGGCAGCATGCGCGACTCTTCAAACCAGAAGTGCTCCGGCATCTCCAGATCGAGACCGGCGTTGGCCGCGGCGGCAGTGCTGTAGGTCGAGATCCAGTCCGACATCACCAGGCCCTGGAAGCCCCACCTGCCCTTGAGAATGTCGCGGATCAGCCCGGGGTGCTCCGAGCACTGCACACCATTGACCCGATTGTACGCCATCATCAATGCGCCCACGCCGGCCTCGCTCACGGCGGCGTGGAAGGCGCGCAGGTACACCTCGTGCAGGGTGCGCTCGTCCACGTCGCTGCTCACCTTGTGGCGCTCGTACTCCTGGAAGTTGCACGCAAAGTGCTTGACCGTGGCGCTCACCCCCTGATCCTGCAAGCCATTGATGTAGCCCACGGCGAAGCGCGAGGAGAGGTGGGGGTCCTCCCCGGCGTATTCGAAATTGCGACCGCACAGCGCCGAGCGGTACAGGTTGACCCCGGGCGCCAGCAAGATGTGCACGCCGCGCGCGCGGCAATCTCTGCCCAGCGCCTGGCCCATGCGATACCAGAGCTCGCCGTCCCAGGCGGCGGCGGCCGCGATGATCGCGGGGTACGCGGTGGCTGCGTCGCACCACCAGTGCACCCCCATCGGGCCATCCGCCAGCCGCAGCTCGGGGATACCCAGCCGCGCCACGCCATGGGTGGCAGCGCCCGTGGGCTTGCCGGCGAGCAGCGAGATCTTCTCCCGCAGGGTCAGCTGCTCGATCAGCCCCTGCACGCGTGCCTCCAGCTCGGGAGACGGTGGAACAAAACGAGGATCGCGACTGCGCATGCGCTGCCTTTAGCGGATCGCCCGCGCTCATGGCGCGCGAATCGACGGTAGCCGGCGCCGGGCCTTTGCTCCGCAGTGTTGCAGCTGGCAAATTGCCACCTGTGTGCCGCATCCTCTCCAAGGCCAGTGCCCTCCGGCGCGCGCCTCTCCCATCGCCGTTCGATCGCGCTCGGCTGGTCCGGCGTGGGCGCCACGCACCAGCTCTATCTCACGCCCAAGCTCTTCCGCATGAACGGCTGGCGCCTGAACGACTGAGCGCACGGGGCGGCTGCCGTTCCGCCGCGGCAAAAGTGCCCGGGCAGCGCTCGCCACTGCCGTTCCCCGCGCTCCGTGCTATGTGGGAGCAGGATGGCGGAACGTACTTACACTGACGAGCAAGTGCGCGAAATTATGCGGCGCGCCGTCGAGCGGGGGACGCATACCGGCGGACTGGGGCGGGACGACCTGATCGCCGCCGCGCGCGACGTGGGCATCGCCCCCGAGGCAGTCGACGCGGCCATCGCCGAGGTGGAGACCGAGGGCGAGCTGGGGGAAGAGCTCGTTCAGCTCAGGCGCGAGCGCCAGCGCAACCTGGCCTCGAACGTGAGCACGTGGGCCATCGTCAACGCTGGCCTGTTCGGAGTGGACTGGGCAACAGGCGGGGGCTGGTGGTTTCACTTTCCGCTCATCTGCTGGGGCATCCCGTTGCTGCTCAGCCTCAAGGGCCACATCTTCGCGAACGAGGCCTCCGATCGCAGGGCTGCCGAGCGGCGGGTGGTGCAGCGGCGCCGCAAGCGCGAGCGGCTGCAGGCCGAGCTGCGGCGCGAGCAGGAGCGCGCGCGCCGCCAGGATTCGTCAGGGCTGGAGGGGGTGATCGAGCGCGGGGTGGAGGAGCTCCTGGGCGCCGCCGCGCGCCGGCTCTCCGGGGTGCGCGTGGAGGACGGTGCGGAGGAGCTGGAGCGCGGTCACTCGGGCGCTCATGAGCGCACGCGCGGCAGGCGGCGCTGGTGATGCGCTGGTTCTGGCTGGTCCTGTTTGCTCCCTTCTGGCTACCGCGCTGGTTGCTGGCGCGAGCACGCTGGCGGCACGGCAAGCGCAACACGGTGCAGCTGGTGCTACGCGGCTCGCTACCCGACGTGGCCAATCCACGCACCTTGCTAAACTGGTTTCGTCCCTCGCCGGGGCCAGAGCTGCTGCCGCTGCTCGAGGGCCTGACCGCCGTCGAGCGCGACGACCGCTTGCAGACCGTGGTCGTGCGCATCGAGGAGCTAAGCTGCGGCCTGGGCCGCGCGGAGGAGCTGCGCGCGGCGCTGGAGCGGGTCCGCCGCGCGGGCAAGCGCGTGATCGTGCACGCGGACGAGCTCAGTCTGAGCGGCTACTGGATCGCGCTCGGCGGCTCCAGCATACACCTCTCGCCCACCGGCACGCTCGACGTGGCGGGGGTTGCCATGCAGTTCCTGCTGCTGCGCGGGCTGCTGGATCGCGCGGGCGTGCGCGCTCAGCTGCTGGCTCAGGGCAAGTACAAGAGCATGCGCGAGATGTTCACCGAGCCCGAGCTGAGCGCGGCAAACCGCGAGATGCTGGCCAGTTTGGTCGGCGATCTGAGCGATCAGCTCGCGCAGCGGGTGAGCGACGCGCGCCGGCTCAGCCTGGAGGCAGCACGGGCACACGTGCACGCGGGCCCCTTGCACGCACGCGACGCGCGCGAGCGCGGGTTGATCGATCTCCAGCAGTACTGGGATGAGCTGTGGGAGGAGCTCGGCGGCGAGCAGCACCGGGTGATGTCGTGGAGCGAGTACCAGCGCGCGCTGCGCCGGCGGCGCTGGCCCAGCCGCAGCCGGCAGATCGGCTTGCTGCGCATCTCGGGCAACATCCGCATGGGGCAAGATCGCCCGGGGCCGAGCGGGCCGCGAGCCACTGGCCATCGCTCGCTGGAGCGCGCGCTGCGCCGCCTGCTGCGCTCACCGCGCACCGATGCCATCGTGGTACGCGTGGATTCACCCGGCGGCAGCGCGCTCGCCAGCGATCTGATGTGGCGAGAGCTGTCGCGCGCTGCCAGGAAGAAGCCGCTGTTCGTGTCGATGGTGGACGTGGCCGCGTCGGGTGGCTTCTACACGGCGTGCCTGAAGGGCGTGCCCGTGTGGGCCAGCCCCACCACGTTCACCGGCTCGATCGGGGTCGTGGGCGGCAAGTTCGAGGGCTCGGAGCTCCTGTCCAAGCTGGGGATCCGGCGGGCCGCGGTGACGTCGGGACCACACGCCGACTTCCACTCCCCCACCCGGCCCTGGCAGCCCGAGGAGCTAGCCAAGCTGGAGGGCGACCTTGCCACCCTGTATCGCGACTTCGTGAGCAAGATGGCGGAGGGCCGCGGCGTGTCCTACGAGCAGCTGCATGCCGTGGCCCAGGGTCGGGTCTGGACGGGCAAGCAGGCGCAGGAGGTTGCGCTGGTCGATCATCTCGGCGGGCTGCACGAGGTGGGCTCTGCCGTGCGCGAGCGGCTGGGCCTGGCCGTGGGCACGCGCCTGCAATGGTCCAGCGTGGTGGCGCCCAGCCGCTTCGGCGCTCAGCGCAACGCGGCGGAAGACCTGCTGAACGGGGTGCTCGGCAGCTTGGGGGAATCCGCGGAGTGGTCGAGCGCGCTCGAGCTAGCGCTCGATCTGCAAGGCGAGCGGCTGTGGGCACTGGCTCCGCTGCTGCCCCGCCCGCCGCGCTGAGCCGCGCGGCTGTGAGCCATGAGCTAGCGCGGCGCGGAGCTCTCGCCGCTCGATGAAGTCGCCGGCGCTATCCTCTCACCGGGCCCGAGGCTCGGCTGCACCGGCTTGCGCGGCTGAATCGGACGATCGCGGCGCACGCTGGAGAACTCACCGCCCGGAGGCGCGCGCCGCCGCCCGGTGTCTTGCAGGCTCGGACCCGCGCTCTCCCCTGCCGAGCCCGGGTCCCACCATAGCCAGAGCGCTGCGAACAGCAGCAGCCCCGCGGCAAGCAGCAGCAAGACCCAGCTCGATCCACGACTCGCCATGCGCTCAGCTCACCCTGTCCTCGAGACGCGCTTCAGATTACATAGTCGATGGCGGGCGAGACCTTCATGTTCCGCACCTCGAGCACCACGCGATCGCCCTGCGCGATGCCGCGCTCTTCCACCTCGTGTCGCGGCATCTGCACACTCAGTCGATCGCCGTCCGGCAGCAGCACGGACAGCTTCACGTAGCTCCCCACCTTGATCAGGCGCTCTACCAGCGCCTCGCGCGCGCCAGTGCTCGACGGTACGCCGTCGGCATCCTTCGCGGGCGCGGTGCCCGCCACCTTCTCGACCCGCACATCGTGCGGGCGCACGAAGGCTTCCACTCGCGCTCCGTCTGCCAGGTCCACGGACGCCGACAGGCCCAGCGGGCCAAACTCTGCCTTGCCCTGCGCCACACTGCCCGTCAGCACCTTGGCCCCGCCCAGGAACGAAGCCACGAAGCCGCTGCGCGGATTCTCGTACAGCTCACTGGGCGACCCCGCTTGCTGGATCTGCCCATCCGCCAGCAGCACCACGTGCTCGGACAGCTCCAGCGCCTCTTCCTGATCGTGGGTCACGAGCAGGGTGGTCACGTGCGTCTGCTCGTGCATGGTGTGCAGCCACTCGCGCAGCTCCACCCGCACTCGCGCGTCGAGCGCGCCGAAAGGCTCGTCCAGCAAGAGCACGCGCGGCTCCGTCGCCAGCGCGCGCGCCAGGGCTATGCGCTGGCGCTGGCCGCCGGACAGCTGATCCGGCAGGCGGCGCTCGTACCCCGAGAGCTGAACCAGCGACAGCAGACGCTCGACTCGCCCCTGGATCTCGGACCTGGCTGCCTTTCGCACCGTGAGCCCGAAGGCCACGTTGTCGAACACCGTCATGTGCCGGAACAGCGCGTAGTTCTGGAAAACGAAGCCCACGCGCCGCTCGCGCACGGGCGTCCGCGTCACGTCCTCTCCGTGGATCTCCACCTTGCCGGAGTCAGGCAGCTCGAGCCCGGCGATCAGCCGCAGCAAGGTGGATTTGCCGGAGCCGGACGGGCCCAGCAACGAGGTGATGCGGTGCTCGGGCGCGGCGAACGATACCTGATCGACGCCGACGACCTCTTTGCGCAGGCCAAACCGCTTGGTGATGGCCTGAACCCGAACGCTCACGTGGCTGCTCCACCGATCTGCCGGGCCCCGAGCTCCACCGCGGCAGCCGGCCGCGAGTCGAGGTGGCGGCGGCCTTGCCAGGCCACCCAGTGCTTGAGAACGAGCGTGAACAAGGCGATCAAGGCCAGCAAAGAGGCCACGGCGAACGCGGCGGCGAAGTGATATTCACCGTAGAGAATCTCCACGTGCAAGGGGATGGTGGTGGTCTCCCCGCGAATGTGCCCGGACACTACGCTGACCGCGCCAAATTCGCCCATGGCGCGTGCATTACAGAGAATGACCCCATACAGCACACCCCATTTGATCTTGGGCAAGGTGATGCGGCGGAAGATCTGCCAGCCGCTGGCGCCCAGGGTGAGCGCCGCCTCCTCCTCATCGCTGCCCTGGGCCTGCATCACCGACAGCACCTCGCGCGCCACGAGCGGAAAGGTGATGAAGGTGGTGGCGATCACGATGCCAGGCACCGCAAAGATGATCTTGATGTCGTGCTCCTGCAGCCACGGCCCAAACCAGCCGCGCGCGCCCACCAGCAGCACGAAGATCAGCCCGGCCACCACGGGGGAGACGCTGAAGGGCAAGTCGATCAGGGTGATCAGCAGGCTGCGACCCGGAAACTCGTATTTGGACAGCAGCCAGGCAGCCGCCACGCCGAACACCAGGTTCAGAGGCACCGCGATCCCTGCCGCAGTCAGGGTGAGGCGGATCGCCGAGAACGTCTCCGGATCGCTGATGGCAGCGGCGTAGGCGCCTAGGCCCTCACGCAGCGCGGTGGCGAACACCACGCCTAGCGGCAGCAGCAAGAACAGGCCGAGGAAGCCCATCGCCAGGGCGATCAGCAGCCAGCGCAGCGCCCTGTGCTCCTCCAGCGCGGGCCGCTCCACGCGCGAGTGCCCGCCGCCCCAGCTGCTGGTCACGCCGCTCATCCGACCTTCCGACTCCAGCGCTGCAGCAGGTTGATGGCGAACAGCGTGCCGAACGACACCAGCAACATCACACACGCGATCGCGGTCGCGCCGGCGTAGTCGTATTGCTCCAGCTTGGTGACGATCAGCAGCGGGGCTATCTCCGTCTTCAGCGGCATGTTACCGGCGATGAACACGACCGAGCCGTACTCCCCCACCCCGCGCGCAAACGCCAGCGCAAAGCCGGTGAGCACCGCGGGCAGCAGCGCCGGCAGGATCACCCGGCGAAACGTCTGCCAGCGGGTGGCGCCGAGCACCGCCGCAGCCTCCTCGATGCTCGGGTCCAGCTCCTCCAGCACCGGCTGCACCGTGCGCACCACAAACGGAATTCCGATGAACGTCAGCGCGAGGAAGATGCCGAGCGGCGAGAAGGCAACCTGCAAGCCGAGCTCCGCCAGCGGAGCGCCGAGCCAGCCGGTGGGAGCATAGATGGCCGTGAGGGCGATGCCCGCCACGGCCGTCGGTAGCGCAAACGGCAGATCCACCAGCGCGTCCGCCAGGTCTCGGCCGGGAAACGAGTAGCGCACCAGCACCCAGGCGATGAGCAGCCCGAACACGCAGTTGGCGCCGGCCGCAAGCAGCGAGAGCCCGAAGCTCAGCTCATACGCGGCCAGGGCGCGCGGCTCGGTGGCGACCCGCCAGAACTCAGCCGGCCCCAGCCCCCCCGCTTTGATCACGAGCGTACACAGCGGCAGCAGCACCAGGAACGCGAGGTACAGCAAGGTATAGCCCAGGCTGAGCCCGAACCCCGGCAGTACTCCACGCTTGACGAACATGCTCTGACCTCAGTGCAGCGACAGCCATCGACTGCTCACTTCCCGGGCTGATAGATCTGATCGAAGATTCCACCATCGGCGAAGTGTGTCGCCTGTGCCTTTTGCCAGCCGCCAAACACTTCGTCCACCGTGAAGAGCGAAATCTGGGCGAACTGCTCCGCGTATTCCTTGAACACATCCTCATTCCGCGGCCGATAGTAGTGCTTGGCCGCGATGCGCTGGGCCTCCGGCGTGTAGAGAAATTCCAGGTAGGCCTGGGCCGCCTCCTGGCTTTTGTGCTTGGCAGCGTACTTGTCCACCACCGCCACGGGCGGCTCGGCGAGGATGCTGAGCTTGGGGTAGACGATCTCGAACTCGCCCTTGCCCAGCTGGTTCGCGGACAGCAGCGCCTCGTCCTCCCACGCCAGCAGCACGTCGCCGATCTTCCTCTCCACGAACGTGGAGGTGGCACCGCGCGCGCCCGAGTCGAGCACCGGTACGTTCTTGAACAGGCGAGCCACGAAGTCCTTGGCTTTGGCCTCGTCATTGCCGGTCTGGCGCAGCGAGTGGCCCCAGGCGGCGAGATAGTTCCAGCGTGCGCCGCCCGATGTCTTCGGGTTGGGCGTAATGACCGCCACCCCGGGCTTCACCAGATCATCCCAGTCCTTGATCTGCTTCGGGTTGCCCTTGCGCACGAGGAAGACGATGGTCGACGTGTACGGCGCGCTGTTCTGGGGCAACCGCGTCTGCCAATTCTTCGGCAGCAGCTGCGCCTGCGCCTCGAGCGCGTCGATGTCGTAAGCGAGCGCCAGGGTGACGACGTCCGCCTCTAGCCCATCGATCACGGAGCGAGCTTGCTTGCCTGAACCACCGTGAGACTGCTTGATCGTCAGCGGTTGATTCGCGTGCTTCTTGGCCCAATCCGCTACGAACAAAGGGTTAATTTCGGCGTACAGCTCTCGCGTCGGATCGTAGCTGACGTTTAATAGAGAGAGGGGTTGGGCGGAGGGCTGCGCAGAGCCGGTGGCAGAGCTTTCACCCGAAGACGAGGACCTGCAGCCCAGCCACGCGCTGAGGCCCAGGGAGACCACGACAGCGGGAAAAGCACGCCGCCCGATGCGCCGCCCTTGTGAGGATAAGGTATTAAAAACTTTAATCATTTTGATGCTTCCACGGGTTCGGGGCCAAGAATCCACACAATCCCGCTAGAGATTGAGGTATTTGCTAGCAGGCCGCGCGCGCAGAGTCCAGCACACAAGACAAGGGTCCACTTTGTTGAGCGGTGCGGCGCCGGCGGGCGACGGCCGTCGGGGCAAGCATGGAGCACGGCCGAGAGCCGGCGCGGCCAGCGCTCGGCTGTTCGTCGGCGCCAGGAGCGCAAGCCGTCCCGCCCCCGGCAGCTGGTTCCGGGCTCCGCCGTGGGTGGCGCGTGCGCCGCGCGACGCAGGGACGGGCAGACGGCGCTCCGCCAGGTTCGGCGAGCGCACTCTGGCTGCACCGCTCGGCAGACGCTCTCCGGCTGCGCTCTTCCGCGCGTGCTCTGCGGCGGCGCGCTTCGGCGCCCGCGCTCAGCGCGTCGAGTACGAGATCACGTTGAGGAGACGCGTGGCGTGCGAGCTGCGGCTCTCATACGTGTGCGGGACGTCCGCATTGAAAAAGATGCTGTCGCCCGTGGCCAGGTCAAACACCTGATCCTCGATGATCATCCGCAGCGCGCCGGTCAGCACCACCACCGTCTCGGTGGTGCCTGTGCTGTGCGGCTCGCTCGGGTGGGAGCCACGGGGCGTCAGCTTCAGCTCGTACACCTCTACCCCGGGGGCAGAGCCGCCCGGCGAGAGCAGGCGGCTCTCCATCTGGCCGCTGGCGGTACGCAGTGCCGGTGTATCACCAGCGCGCAACACCCGGGGGCCGCTGCCCGCTTGCGTGCCGAGCAGCTCATGGAAAGGCATGCCCAGGCCCACCGCGATCTTCCACAGCACCGACAGGGTCGGGTTGGTGCGCGCCCCCTCGATCTGGGACAGCGCGGCACGGCTGACGCCGCTGCGCTGCGCCAAATCATCGAGCGAGAGCTGCTGGGTCCGACGGTGATGCCGCAGCGACTCGGCCACCTGCCGCGCCAGCTCGGCAGCGCCGTATTCATCGCCCGAGTTGGGGGCAACACGCGGGCGGCTCGGCGCCTTTCGCTCCGCCGACGACCCTTCCCGCTCTTGCTCGCTCCGCTCCCCGCTCGGCGCTGCCTCGACGGCGGCTGCTTTGGAGCTGGACGCGGCAACCCGTCTCGCTTTCTTGGAGACCTTTGCGTTCACCCGCCCATCATGCGGGTGAGACGGCCAAGAAACAAGCCTCTAGCGAGCTATCCCGCTCGCGAGCAGGGGCTGCTCGTCACCGACGTGCCTGCGGCGCTCCAGCGCCTCGAGCAGCCGGCACAGTCGCGCTGCGCCGAAGTTCTGGATGATCAGGGTGGGACGGGCAAGGCTGCGCGCCACGCGCTTGGCGAGGTGCACGGCGCCGTGGCTGTTCACGTCGGTCACGATCACGACCAGCTCGGAGCGGGCGATGGCAGCGCGGATGCCGTCCATGCCCGTGCCGCGCATGTGGCCCTCCTCAAACTCCAGCTCGTAGCCGGCAGCCCGAGCGATGCGCGACAGCTGCCCCTCGTTCTTGTACCGACCGCCAATGACTGCGATGCGCATTCCGCTCTCCTGTGCACGCGGGGCCACCGCCCGCGTCTTGCACTGGAAATAGCGCGCACCCCACTGTCCGTCAAGATGGAGCAAGTGACACTTTAGAAGACGTCGCCGCTATTTCGAGACAAGCCGCGCTCTGACCCGCATCGAGACAGGGGCCGCTGCGCGGGTCTGACCACATGCTGCAGCTCACCAGAAATGCTGTCGAAACTCTCCTCACTACACCTTTGCAACCATGAGTACCGCCGGTAAGGCCACGAGAATTCAGCTGTTCAGTTTTTCCACGCCGCAGATGCGCGCGTTCCACCTGACCTGGCTCGCGTTTTTTGCGTGTTTCTTCGCCTGGTTCGCCGTCGCTCCGCTGATGCCGGTGATCAAGGGTGACCTGGGCCTGAGCAAGGACGAGATCGCGAACATCAACATCGCGGCGGTCGGCATCACCATCCTGGTGCGTCTCATCATCGGCCCGCTATGCGACAAGTATGGCCCCCGGCTGATGTACACCGCCCTGCTGGCGTTCGGCGCGCTGCCGGTGTTCGGCATCGCCCTGGCGGACAGCTATGGCACCTTTCTGGTGTCGCGCCTGGCCATCGGTGCCATCGGGGCGAGCTTCGTCATCACCCAGTATCACACGTCGGTGATGTTCGCGCCCAACGTGGTGGGCGCGGCCAACGCGGCCAGCGCCGGCTGGGGCAACGCCGGCGGCGGGGTCACGCAGTCGATCATGCCGATGGTGCTGGCGCTGGTGGTGAGCCTGGGAGTGAGCGAGCACTTCGGCTGGCGCCTGGCCATGGTGCTGCCCGGCGCGCTGATGCTGCTGATGGCGGTGCTGTACTACAAGCTCACGCAGGACTGCCCGCTCGGCAACTATCGCGAGCTGCGCGAGCGCGGAGTGGACGTGGAGGGCGGCAAGCGTGCCGGCCTTCAGGTCTTCCTGGCGGCCACGCGCAACTACCGGGTGTGGATGCTGTTCATGACCTACGCCTGCTGCTTCGGCGTGGAGCTGTTCGTGCACAACGTCGCGGCCACGTACTACGTCGATCGCTACGAGCTGGACCTGACCACCGCGGGCCTGGCCGCCGGAAGCTTTGGTTTGCTGGCGCTGTTCGCGCGTGCGCTCGGCGGGCTGCTCTCGGATCGGCTGGCCCGCATGCGCGGCCTCGATGCCCGTACCCTGCTCTTGTTCGTGCTGATGCTGGGCGAGGGTCTGGGCCTGCTGTGGTTCTCCAGCTCCGACAGTGTGGCGGTGGCCGTGACTTCCATGATCATCTTCGGCCTGTTCACGCACATGGCGTGCGGCGCCACCTACGCGCTCGTGCCCTTCATCGATCGCAAATCGCTCGGCGGCGTGGCGGGTATCATCGGTGCTGGCGGCAACGTCGGTGCAGTGCTGGCGGGCTTCCTGCTCAAGTACGTGGGCGACATGCAGGTGTGCTTCGCCTGGCTGGGCGGCATCGTCACCTTCGCCTCGCTGTGCGCGGCGGCAGTGCGCTTCAGCGCCGCCCACAAGGCCAACGAGCAGCGGCTGTATGAAGAGGCTCTGGCCGAGCGCCAGCGCGAGGAGCAGGCCGTCTCGACCGAGCTGGCGCCTCGCCTGACCTGAGCCCCCCCCTGCTGTTGCCGCCGGTCCTGCCTGAGCCCGCGCTCCACCAGCGCGAACCGTTCATCGCGGTTCGCGCTGGCTCTTGCGCGGCACGGGCCGCTCCTGGCTCTTACTGCAAGATGGGCAGCTGGCCCGCGAGCTTCTTCGCCGACTTGGCGCGCGCCGCGGCCGCATTGTACTCGTCCAGCTCGTTGAAGTTCAGGTAGCGATAGATGTCGCGGTCCATCGGGTTGAGGCTCTTGGTGTGCTCCAGGTACTCCGAAAGAGTCGGGATGCGCCCCAGGATGCCGACCACGGCCGCCAGCTCCGCCGAGCCCAGGAACACGTTGGCGCCCTTGCCCAGACGATTGGGAAAGTTGCGCGTGGACGTGGAGAACACGCTGGAGTTCGGCCGCACGCGCGCCTGATTGCCCATGCACAGCGAGCAGCCCGGCACCTCCGTACGGGCGCCCGCCAGGGCAAACGAGTTGTAGTGCCCCTCCTGCATCAGCTGCGCTTGATCCATCTTGGTCGGCGGCGCCACCCACATGCGGGTGGGAATGGGCTCGCCATGCTTCTCCAGCAGGCGCGAGGCCGCGCGGAAGTGGCCGATGTTGGTCATGCAAGAGCCCAGGAAGATCTCGTCCACGGGCGTGTTCGCCACCTCGCTCAGCGTCTTGATGTCATCGGGATCGTTGGGGCAAGCCACCAGCGGCTCCTTGATCTGATTCAGATCGATCTCGAAGACCTTGGCGTATTCCGCATCTGGATCGGGCGCGAGCAGCACGGGGTTGGCCAGCCACGCCTCCATGGCCTGTGCGCGCCGCTCGATGGCAGCGGCGTCGCCATAGCCGTTGGCCAGCATCCAGCGGAGCATCACCACGTTGCTCTTCAGGTACTCCTTGATGGGCTCCGGACCGAGGCGGATCGTGCAGCCCGCCGCGGAGCGCTCCGCGGTCGCATCGCTCAACTCAAACGCCTGCTCCACCTTCAGATCGGGCAATCCCTCGATCTCGATGATGCGGCCGTTGAACACGTTCTTCTTGCCCTGCTTGGCCACCGTCAGGTCACCGCTCTGCAGCGCCGCCCATGGAATCGCGTTGACCAGATCACGCAAGGTCACACCCGGCTGCAGCTCACCCTTGAAGCGGACGAGCACTGACTCCGGCATGTCGAGCGGCATCACGCCCAGCGCCGCCGCGAACGCCACCAGGCCCGAGCCCGCCGGAAAGGAGATGCCGAGCGGGAAGCGCGTGTGCGAGTCGCCCCCGGTGCCCACCTGGTCCGGCAAGAGCATCCGGTTGAGCCAGGAGTGAATGATGCCGTCGCCGGCGCGCAGCGCGATACCGCCGCGCTCCATGAAGAACTCGGGCAGGGTCTGGTGCGTCTCGATGTCGATCGGCTTGGGATACGCCGCGGTATGACAGAACGACTGCATGACCAAATCCGCCGAGAACTGCAGGCACGCCAGCTCCTTCAGCTCGTCGCGAGTCATCGGTCCGGTGGTGTCCTGAGAGCCGACGCTGCCCATCCGGGGCTCACAATATTGCCCTGGGCGCACGCCGGGCAGGCCGCAAGCCTTGCCCACGATCTTCTGCGCCAGCGTATAGCCCTTGCCGGTATCCCTGGGCGCGGGCGCCTGCTTGAACAGGGTGGAGGGGCCCAGGCCCAGCGCCTGTCGCGCCTGGTTCGTCACCGAGCGCCCAATGATCAGCGGGATGCGGCCGCCAGCGCGCACCTCGTCCAGCAGCACGTCACGCACCTCGAACGTGGCGATCACCTGCCCCGCCTCGTTCTCGATCTTGCCAGCGTACGGATAGACGACGATCACGTCGCCCATCTTCATCTGTGTCACGTCGCACTGGATGGGCAGCGCGCCCGAGTCTTCCATCGTGTTGAAGAAGATCGGCGCGATCTTGCCGCCCAGCACGAAGCCGCCGCTGCGCTTGTTGGGCACGTAGGGGATGTCGTCACCAATGAACCAGAGCACGCTGTTGGTGGCGCTCTTGCGCGAAGAGCCCGTGCCCACCACGTCACCCACGTACGCCAGCGGATGGCCCTTGGCCTTGGCCTCCTCGATCTGCGCCAGCGCATTGTGGATGCCCTCGCGCGGGTTCTTCAGCATGGCCAGCGCGTGCAGCGGAATGTCAGGCCGCGACCAGGCGTCCTGCGCGGGGGAGAGATCGTCCGTGTTGGTCTCGCCCGCCACCTTGAACACCGTCAGGGTGACCTTCTCTGGCAACGGCGCGCGCGCCTGGAACCACTCACCCTCTGCCCAGCTCTTCAGCACCTGCTGGGCGTTGGCGTTGCCCTTCTTGGCGAGCGCGGCGATGGTCTCGAACGCGCCGAACACGAGCAGGGTGCGGCTGAGCTGCTGGGCCGCGAGCTTGCCCAGCTTCGGGTGCTCGAGCAGCTGCACCAGCGGCGCCACGTTGTAGCCGCCGAGCATCGTACCCAGCAGCTCCACGGCGCGCTCGGCCGTGAGCAGCGGGCACTGCTTCTGACCGAGCGCCACTTCGCCGAGAAACTCGGCCTTGACCTTGGCCGCGCCGTCCACGCCTGGTGGTACGCGCTGGGTGAGAAGCTCGAGGAGAAACGCCTCCTCCCCTGGCGGCGGGTTGAGCAGCAGCTCACAGAGCTCACGCACCTGGCGAGCGATGAGTGGGAGCGGGACGATGCCCTTGGCGGCACGTTCCGCCACGTGGGTCCGATAACTTTCGAGCATGGTTGAGCGACCTTCCTGAAACTGTGACCGCGGCTCTCTCTGTGCAACCGCCGCGGCCACTGGCAGTTCTAGCCATGCGCAACACATGCGTCCAACGAGTATTTTGCATCTATCTCATGCACAATTTGCATGAATTCCCCCTTTCCGGCAACTCCGGCGCCTTTCCTGCATACTCGGCGCAATGGATCTGTTGCTGCTGCGTTCTCTGCTGGCGGTGGCCGAGCACGGCGCCATCACGGAGGCCGCCGCCGCGCTGGGCGTGTCGCAGTCGGCGCTGTCCCGCCGCGTCGATCAGCTGGAGGAAGCCCTGGGGGCGCAGCTGCTCGAGCGCGCCGGACGCGGGGTGGCGCTGACCTCTGCGGGGCAGCTCGCGCTCGAGGAGGGCAAGCTGCTGGTGCAGCGCTACGATCGGCTGAGAGCGCGCATCCACGAGCACCTGCGGCTGGACGCGGGCGTGGTGCGGGTCGGCGGCGGCGCCACCGCGGTGGGCTTCCTGTTGCCCGGGGCCATCGCGGCCTTTCGCAAGCAGCACCCGGGTGTGGTGTTCCAGGTGAAGGAGGCCGGCAGCCGCGAGATCGAGTCGGCGGTGGGCAGTGAGGAGCTGGAGCTCGGCATCGTCACCTTGCCCACTCGCACGCGGGACGTGGAGCAGCGCCTGCTCACCCGCGATCGCATCGTGCTGGTGGCCGCCAAGGACCATCCGCTGGCGCGCAAGGAGCGCATCGACGCCCGTGCCCTCAGCGGCCAGAGCCTGGTGGGCTTCGAGGCGGGCAGCGCGGTGCGCTGGCTGATCGATGCCGCGTTGCGCGAAGCGCAGGTGGAGGTCAACGTGGTGATGGAGCTGCGCAGCGTGGCTGCCATCTTGCAGATGGTGGAGACCACGGGCAGCCTGGCCTTCGTCAGCGAGCTGAGCGTGGTCTCCGGGCCTTCACGGCGCGGCCGCTCGGTGGTGCCGCTGGTCGTGCGCGGGCTGGAGATCCAGCGCGAGCTGGCGCTGATCAGCAAGCGGGGCCGCTCGCTGTCACCGGCCGCCCGAGCATTTTCCGAGCAGCTGGCCGCCGGCACCTGACAGGCAGGGCCGTCAGATCGGGCGCCGCGCCCCACTCCCGAGGCTCGCCCCGCCCCGGCAAACTGGCTAGACTCGCGCCGTGGCGCCCCCGAAGTTGCAGCGAACCATCCTGTTTGCCAAGGACCTCAAGCGGATGGTGGAGTTTTATCACGAGGCGCTCGGCCTGCCCGTGCTGTCGGATCCCAAGGACACGAGCTGGGTGGAGCTCGATCTCGGCGGCGCGCGCCTGAGCTTGGAGGCGATCCCCCCGCGCATCGCGCGCACCATCACCGTCACCACGCCGCCGCGCGCACGGGAGGAGACGCCCTTCAAGCTGGTGTTCGAGGTGGACGATGTCGTGCAGACCCGCCGCCAGCTGAGCCAGCGCGGGGCCACGATGTTCGAGCCGCGCCCGTCGAACAGCGGCCCCATGGGCACCTGTGATGGGCTCGATCCCGAGGGCAATGTCTTCCAGCTGGTCGCCGCGGCGAAGGGCTGATGCGATGAGCGCAGGGACACATCGTGGCGGCGGGGTCATGAGCTCGATCGGTAAGGCCTGTGTGCCCCTGGCGCTGGCCTGCACGGCCACCCCCTCCAGCGCTCCGCCTCCGGCCGCTGCAACGGCAGCGCAGCCGCCAGCGGAGGTCTCCAGACCACCCGCGATCGCGCAGCCCGAGGTGACAGTCGAGTCCGGGCGCCTGCAGGGTGTTGCAGGCAAGGATGCTTCCATCGCCGTGTTTCGCGGCGTTCCGTACGCGGCTCCGCCCACGGGCGAGCGGCGCTGGCGCCCGCCAGAGCCGCCCGCCCCCTGGGCAGGCGTGCGCAGCGCCGCCACCTTCAGCAAGAGCTGCGTGCAGGAGCTGCAGCGCTCGCTGCTGCCATGGACGGAAGAGTTCATGTTCCGCAACGACGTGGACGAGGACTGTCTGGCGCTGAACGTGTGGTTGCCCGCCAGCGCGCTGAGCAAGGCCGGGCCACCGCTGCCGGTGCTGGTCTACGTCCACGGCGGGGCCTTCAGCAGCGGCTCGGGCGAGGTGGCGCTGTACGATGGTGAGGCCCTGGCGCGGAAAGGCGTCATCGTTGTCACCATCAACTACCGACTGGGGCCGTTCGGGTTCTTCTGTCATCCCGAGCTCAGCGCCGAGTCGCCACAGCAGTCCTGCGGCAACTACGGCCTGCTGGATCAGCTCAGCGCGCTCGGCTGGGTGCAGCGCAACATCGCTGCCTTCGGTGGCGATCCCGGCAACGTCACCCTCGGCGGACAGTCTGCGGGCGCCTCCTCCGTGCACTACCTCACGCAGTCGCCGCTGGCGAAGGGGTTGTTTCATCGCGCCATCGCCCAGAGCGGGCCCTGGGATCGACGGCAGAAGACCTCGCCGCGCGCCGACGCGGAGAAGCGGGGCGCGGAGCTGGCGGCAGGGCTCAGCGTGGCCCAGCTGCGCGCCCTGCCCGCGCCGGAGGTGTTCACCAGGCTCACCGCCCACGGCGCGCGCTCCCGGCCCATCGTCGATGGCTGGATCGTGCCAGACCAGCTGTCCGCGCTGCTCGAGCGCGGACAGCTGCACGACGTGCCGTTGCTCACGGGCATCACCGCGGATGAGCGCAGCTCGCAGCGGGAGTATGGCAAGCTGACCCTGGCCGAGTGGCAGAGCTTCGTGCACATGGAGTACGGCGACTCCGCCGGCGCAGTGCTCGCGCTCTACCCGGCCAGCAATGATGCGGAGGCCGGAGCTCAGCACAAACGGCTGCTGCGCGACTCGGGGCTGGCTACCCTGGTCGACTGTCGCAGCCAGCGCGCGCGCAGCGGCAAGTCGCGGGATTTTGGCTATCTCTTCGAGCGCGCCATTCCCTGGCCCGAGCACCCCGAGTATCAGGCGTTTCACTCTTCCGAGCTGCCGTACGTGTTCGACAACCTCGCCGTGCTCGCGCGGCCCTGGACCGACGCCGATCGCGAGCTCGCGGAGCTCGCCAGCAGCTACTGGGTCAACTTCATCCGGCAAGGCGATCCGAACGGCCCGGGCCTACCCACCTGGCCTTCCGCGAGCGATCAGATCCTGCGGCTCGGGCCCCAGCCCAGCGCGGGGCCTGCGCTCGAGCCCGGACCTGCAGAGGTGCTGGCGCGCCGCTTCGCTCCTGCTGGCCCGCCCGGCGCCAGCCAGTAGCACGCTGCCGCGCGCTACAGCAGGTCCGCCGCCAAGGTCTGCCGCTGCTGCTCGCTCAGCGCTGACTCCAGCTGCAGCTGCGGGTGGCTCGAGCCGATCGCCACGGGTGCTTGAGAGCCCACCCGGAACTTCAGGTATTGCACGGACGAGAGCCGTGTATCGCCCACCTGCGCCGGGTCCCAGAGCGCGGGGGAGCGGGTGCCATCCGGCAACTTCAGGTACAGGTGCGCGGGCAGCTCCAGCCAGGCGCGCAGCTTCTCCGTGCGCTCCTTGGCGTCATCGATCTCGATCAGCAGGGTGCAGCCGAGCTCTCCCGGGCCGCCGAGCAGCTGGTTGTAGGTGTCAATCTCGTGCTGGATGTCGGCTTCCCGCACGATTTGCTCCAGCCGCGTCATCTCCTGCACCTGATACAGGATGGTGTCCGTGCACTCGAACAGGAAGGTCAGGTGCTCGCCCAGATGGATGCGCCGCTTGTCCTTCTCCGCCAGCACGCGCTGGCGAAAGGCGTCACGCCGATCGTTGTAGGTCTGGTAATCGACGACGTCGGCTCGCTGTACTTTGCGCATGACTACTTCTCTCTTGCTCCGCGCGCGGCGGCGTCTGCGGCCGCGTACGAGCGAGCCAGGAGCGACATGGGGTGCAGAGGCTTCTTGCCCGCGTGCTGCTCGAACTGCAAGGCCGCCAGCGGACAATCCGTGACCCAGGTGGTGGCCTCCTCGTCGGCCTGCATGCCGTCAAACGCGCGCTTGCCGACCCGCTGAGAGGGCTCGAAGCCCTCCACCTTCATGGCGTACGTGCCATCGTGCCCGCAGCACTCCATCACCGTGCTGACATCGGCGCCGGCCTTGGCGATCAGGTCCTTGCCCTTGAAGCCCTTGCCCTGCGCTCGCAGGTGGCAGGGGGCATGGTAGGCGACCTTGGCCGGCACGTCCGCGAAGCTCTGGTTGAAGCGCGGCTCTCTGCGCAGCCCCCAGAGGAACTCGCTCGGATCCTGCACCGCCGCCGCCAGCTTCTGCGCGCGAGGCCGGTCTTTCTCCTCGACCAGGGTCGGATACTCGTTGCGCAACATCATCGAGCAGGTGGGATTGATGGCCAGCACCTTGGCCCCCTGCGCGACGAACGGCTCCAGCCGCTCCAGGTTGATCGAGGCCCGGCGCCGCAGCTCGGTCAGATTCCCGCTCTCCCAGGCGGGCATGCCGCAGCACACCAGATGGCTCTCACAGCGCACGTCGACGCCGTTCTTCTGCAGCACGGCCACGGTGTCCTTGCCGATTTGCGGCTCGTTGTGCTGGACGTAGCAGGTCTGGAACAGCACGGCTTCGCCGCCGGGCTTGGGGCGGATCAGGCCCTGCTGGCGCGCCCACTCCTCGAAGGTGTGTGACGCAAAGTCCGGCAGCAGCTTGTCGCGATGGATACCCAGCGCCTTCTCCATCAGCCAGCGGTGGGCAGCCACGCGGTTCATGGCGTTGGCCGCGCCCAGGCTGGCGCGCGCGAGCGCGGCGCTGCCCTCCGGATCGCCCAGCACGCGCTCGCGCAGCGGTAAACCCTGGCGCCGGGTGCGCTGGGCTTTGTAGCGGTGCACCAGCTTGGGAAAATCCAGCTGAAACTCGTGCTTGTCCCGCGGCGTATACGGGCACTGCACCTCGCACAGCTTGCACTGAAAGCAGGCGTCCATCACCTCGCCCGTCTCGGCGGCGGTCAGCTTGGTGACGTCCCCCTCGTGGCGCGAGTCGATGAAATCAAACAGCTTGGGGAAGCTGTCGCAGTACTTGAAGCACATGCGACAGCCGTGACACACCTCGAAGACGCGCTCGACCTCCTGAGCCAGGGCAGCGCTGTCCCAGTACTTGGGCTCTTCCGGATCGTAGCTCAGCCCCTCCGTGGGCTGATACGAGACGCTCCGTGCTTTGAGGGTCGGGTCGTGCGCGGCGCCATGGCCGTGTCCAGCACCAGCTCCAGCAGCGCTCGCGCCATTTCCCGCCGGCGCGACGTCCGAGGGGGCAGTTGCCACGCTCTCAGGGGAGCTGTTTTCCAGGCGTCCAGTCACGTTGGTGCACCTCGTCTTGACGCGCTCGCGCGTGGGTTGTCTTGGCGCGCTCGCGCGTGCCTCTTTAACGCGCTCGCGCGTGGTCTTTGGCGCGCTCGCGCATGCGGATTCGGGCAGCGTCTCGGAGCGTGACCCCACGCCCCGAGACCCAGCGCCCACTCGGCAATGGCATTGAGGATGGCATTGCCGACGGCATTGACACCCCGAGGCGGCGCGAGCAGCGCTCGGTCGAGATGGCCCGCGCAAGGCGGCCCGGAGCATCAATCGCGTGATGCTCCGGTCATCGGATGCTCAGGGCATGCTCAGGTGCTCAGGGCATGCTCAGGTGACAATGCTCAGGTGACAATGCCCAGGTGACAATGCCCAGGTGATAGTGCTCAGGTGAGGTCGTTGAGCAGCGCCTGGAAACGCCCGGCGTGGCTCTTCTCCGCCTTGGCGAGCGTCTCGAACCAGTCGGCAATCTCCGCAAAGCCTTCCTCGCGAGCTGTCTTGGCCATGCCCGGGTACATGTCGGTGTACTCGTGCGTCTCACCAGCGACCGCCGCCTTGAGGTTCTTCACGGTGTCACCGATCGGCAGGTCCGTCGCCGGATCGCCCACTGCCTTCAGGTAGTCCAGGTGACCATGGGCATGCCCCGTCTCGCCCTCCGCCGTCTCGCGGAAGTTGCCCGCGATCTGCGGGTAACCCTCAACGTCGGCCACCTTGGCAAAGTACAGATAGCGGCGGTTCGCCTGGCTCTCACCGGCGAACGCGTCCTTCAGATTTTGCTGCGTCTTGGTGCCCTTGAGCTTTGACATAGGTACGTCCCTTCTCGGCCTTCGTCCCTCCGTGAGCCCCACGGAGACCAGCCTCGGCGGGAATTATGGCGGAATGGACAAATTGGATCCAATCGCAAAATCAAATGACAGTGATAGGCTCGAATTATCAGCCGCTGGCGCTCGGCGCGCGCTCTTGACGGCTGGGTGGCGGAATGCCGGGCAGCGGGGGAAGTTGCAACGTATCGGGGACAGTGCCCGGCAGCTGCAAGGTAGGGGGTCGAGGGCCGCCCTCGAGCCGCGGCAAGCGGCGCCGGATCTCCTCCGGCAATCGCTCCAACAGCTCGCGCGGCAGCTCCGGAACGATGGGCAGGGGCTTCAAGCCACAGCCGAGCCCCACGCTGGTCAGCACCCGCGCGTGCGGCAGATCGGCGCTGTGCGCCTGCAGCGCTGCGGCGATTTGCACGGAGCCACGTACCACCTTCTTTGGCACTCCCTGCAGCCATTGCGCCAGCATGCTGCCGGCGTGAGCGCGCAGGGCAGCCTCGGCGATGGCCGCACAGGGCAGCGGCCCGCTCAGGTTGGAAGTGATGTCAAAGCCCTCCCCCGCCAGCTCCACCCGGGCATCTCCGCGCATGTGCAGCGCGCCCGTCTGAAACTGCAGCTCCTTGAAGCTCGCGCGATCCAGCCCGCGGCTGAGGGTAAACCTGCCCGAAAGCTTGGGCGGGCTGGCGTAGACCAGGCCCTCCACCTCGCGCGGCACCGGAAACTGCAGGTTGGCCAGGGTGAGGTGCACGTCGCCCGAGGGAACCGCTGTCGTCAGCCCGAGCGGCAGCGCCATGAAGATGCGGCCGTCCACGTGCACGGGGCGCAGCGCCTCGCTCAACACCAGCCAGCGCCCCTGCAGCTCGGTGAGCGGCAGCGAGCGGAGGTCCATGCTGAGCTCCGCGCTGTCCTTGCCCGCCTGCAGGTTGACGCGCACCTTGGGGCGCTCGGCATCGCCCAGGGACATGGCCAGGATGCCCCGTTGCAGAGTCAGGTGCCCCTGCAGCCCGAGCACGCTCAGCTCGGCGGCAAGCTGCTCGCTGCCGGAATGGTACTCGAGCGCGTTCAGCGCGAGCCACGGCTCGGGAGCATCCCCCGAGATCCAGCCCAGCCGGCTGGTGAACACGTCGAGCGGTAGCTCGGGAGCGGTGCTCTCGGTGCGCGCGCGGATCGCGCGCAGCAGGTCCAGCCACGGCACCTCGCCGCGCACGCTCACATCTGCCCCGCGCACGCGCACCCGCTCTGCGCGGAACAGCGAGAGCGCTACCTCGACCTCATCCACCCGCCCGCTCACCCGCGCGCTGCCAAAGATCCAGCGCGGGCTCGGGCCGGCGCTATCGCGACTGGACGCGAACTGGCAGGAGTGGAGCGCCAGCCGCTCCCAGCCGAGCACCAGCCGGCAGCCCTCGAGTTGCACCCCCTGGGCCGCGGCCTCGGAGCGGATCTGCAGCCACAGCCAGTGCCGCGCCAGCATGCCGAGCCCCACCAGCAGCAACACGCCGCCCAGCCCGCGCAGCACCCAGGCGCGACGGCCCCCGCGAGCGCCGCCCGGGCCGCCCTCTGCCAGCACTCCGCTCTGCGCCTCGCCGCGCGAAGCAAGCCCCGGCTGGCTCGCAGGTGGGCCAGAAGCGGCGGCAGCAGGATCAGACGCGGGGCTCATGATGGCTCGACCAATGCCGGTTTGGCACGCGGGCAAGGTGAAGAGGTGGCCGCGCGAGGAAGCCGAGCAGCGTGCCGGTGGCTCTGGCAGACTCTGACCTGAAGTGCACTCCGACCGGCCCTTGCCGCGCGCATTTTACGAGCGCCCCGTGCTGGAGGTGGCCCGAGACTGCATCGGAAAACATCTAGTCCATGTTAGCGAACGTGGACGAACCGTGGGGCGCATCGTGGAGGCAGAAGCTTACCGGGGCCCGGAGGATCGCGCGGCACATTCCTACGGCGGGCGCCGCACCGCCCGCACGGAGGTCATGTTTGGGCCGCCAGGGTATGCGTATGTGTTTCTGGTGTATGGGCTGCACTGGCACCTGAACCTGGTGACGACCGCCCCAGGCGCGCCCCACGCCGTGCTGCTCCGAGCCGTGGAGCCCCTGGAGGGTGTGGAGCTGATGCGGGAGCGGCGGGGCCCGCTGCGCTCCGAGCGCGAGCTCACGAACGGCCCGGGCAAGCTGTGCGTGGCGTTCGCCATCGATGGCCAGGCCTATGGGGCCGACCTCACGCGCGAGCCGCTCTATCTCAGCGAAGGGCTCGAGGGCGTGCGGCGCCCGAAGGTGCGGCGCGCGCCGCGCGTGGGCGTGGACTACGCGGGTGCCTGGGCCGCGCGCCCCTGGCGCTTCTACGACGCCGATAGCCCGTTCGTGTCCCGGCGCTGAAAGCGCGGGCCGCCGCTCAGCTCGGCAAAATGAGCGGCCCGGTGACGTCGCGCTCGACGTCGGGCCCGCGCAGCTTGCGCAGCAGGTGCAGCGCGAACTCGAAGCAGGTGCCCGGCCCCTGGCTGGTGAGCAGATGGCCCGACTCCACCACTCGCTCGCTCGAGTAGGTGTACGCGCCGCGCAGGCCATCGGCGACACTCGGGTGACTGGTGAGCGTCTGGCCCAGGCCGATCTCGTGCCGCAACAGGGCGATGGGCGCGGCGCACACCGCAGCCACGATCCGGCCGCGCTGCCACTGCGTCTTCAGATGGCGGCCCACGAGCGGCGAGTTGGCCAGGTTCTCCGCGCCCTGCGCGCCACCGGGCAACACCACGGCATCAAAGCTGCCAGCCACATCTCCGAGTGCAACGTCGGGCAAGATGCGCAGGCCGCGACTGCAGGCCACCGCACCACTGCCGGCGAGCCCGGCGAGGGTGACCTTGACGCCCCCGCGCCGGAGGACGTCCACGATGATGCTGACTTCCATCTCCTCTGCGCCCGCGGCGAGCACGACCAGGGCAGTCTTATCGTTAGCACTCATCAGCGTAGCTCCGTGGCCGTCGAGCCCTAGCACGGGTGGGGGTGCGAAAGCACCCCACGCTCGCGCAGACGGCCGCGCGGGTCGGCGCCCGCGAGGATCCGGCCGGCCGAGACCTCACTTTTCTGACAAAGTAGACGGGTGACGATGCCCTCCGCCCCGCCCGAGCTGCCCCCCGCCTCGCCTCAGCTGGAGCCGCTCGCCGAGCGCCTCGGGCGGCTGGAGTTGCTGCACCGCATCAGCCTGGCACTGTCCTCCGAGAGGAACCGCGAGCGCCTGATCGAGACCATCCTGATCGAGGCGCAGACCCTGTGCAACGCGGACGGCGGCACTCTGTATCTACGCAACGAGCAGGACCAGCTGCGCTTCGCCATCTTGCGCAATCAATCGCTGGGGCTGAGCCTGGGCGGCACGACGGGGCAGGCCATCGACCTGCCGCCGCTGTGGATCCGTGATCCGGTGACGGGCAAGCCCAACCACGCGAACGTGGCGTCCTACGCCGCGTGCACGCAGCGCTCCATCAACATCGCCGATGCCTACGCGGCCGTGGGCTTTGACTTCTCGGGCATGCAGGAGTTCGACCGGCGGCACGGCTATCGCTCCACGTCCTTCCTCACCATCCCGCTGCAGAGCAGCGAGGGCACGGTGCTGGGGGTGCTGCAGCTGATCAACGCTCGCGATCGCCACAGCGGACGGGTGCAGGCGTTCGGCGCAGAGGAGCAGCACATCGTCGAGGCGCTCGCCTCCCACGCGGGCATCGCGATCGACAATCAGAACTTGATGCAGGAGCAGAAGCAGCTGCTCGAGTCCTTCATCGTGATGATCGCCGGCGCGATCGACGCCGAGTCGCCCTACACCGGCGCGCACTGCGAGCGAGTGCCGGTGCTGGCAGAGATGCTCACGCGCTCGCTGTGCGACGCCAACACGGGCCCCTTTGCCGACTTTCGCCTGACCGATGACGAGTGGTATGAGCTGCACATCGCCGCCTGGCTCCACGACTGCGGCAAGGTCGCCACCCCCACCCACGTGATGGACAAGGCGACCAAGCTGGAGTGCGTGTACGATCGGCTGGCGGCGATACGCACCCGCTTCGAGGTGCTGATGCGGGACGCCCGGATCCAGCTGCTGGAGGCGCTGCAGGAGCGCCCGCACGAGCGCCAGGAGCTGGAGCGCGAATACGAGCAGCGCATCGCCGAGCTGCGCGCCGACCTGCAGCTGATCGCCACGTCGAACGTGGGCGGCGAGTTTCTGTCGGAGCAGCAGCGTGCGCGCATCCAGCAGATCGGGCAGCGCCGCTACGTCGAGAACGGCCAGGCGCTGCCGCTGCTCTCCGAGGACGAGGTCGCCAATCTGTGTATCTCGCGCGGCACCCTGACCCAGGAAGAGCGCCTGCTCATCAACGGCCACATGGTCCAGACCCTGCGCATGCTTCAGGCCCTGCCCTTCCCGCGGCAGCTGCGCCGGGTGCCGGAGTACGCGGGTGGCCATCACGAGCGCATGGACGGCAACGGCTACCCACGCGGGCTGTTCGCCGGTGACATGTCCGTGCCCGCGCGCGTGCTGGCCATCGCCGACGTCTTCGAGGCGCTGACTGCCACTGATCGGCCCTACAAGCCGGGCAAGAAGCTCAGCGAGGCCATGCAGATCATGGGCGCCATGAAGCGCGATAACCACCTCGACCCGGACCTGTTCGATCACTTCGTGAGCTCGGGCGTGTACCGGCACTACGCCGAGCGCTACCTGGGCCCGGAGCTGATCGACGAGGTGGACGAGGCGGCGTTGCTCGCCATCCGCCCCAAGCCCTTCGAGCTACCCCCGGAGGAGGTGCGCAAGAAGCGCTGGGAGACCTTCTTGCCGCAATATCGAGAGCTGGGCGAGCGGCGACTGAGCGGCGTGCCCGGAAGGCAGTGAGGCAACGGCGCCGGAGCGCTCAGAGCTCGTGCGTCTGGCGCAAGACCTCGACCAACGTGGGGCGCACCCGCGCGCGCCAGCGCGACCAGCGCTGCTCCAGAGCAAGGGCGCCGGGCAGCGCGTCCCAGGCGGTGAGCAACAGCTCGCGCGCCAGCGGTCGCGGTGTGGCTGCGTCCTGGCGCACCGAGCGCGGCTGGCGGTACAGCACGACCTGGCGCTGCACGCCCTCCCAGAAGGCGTAGCGCGCGTCGAGGCTGCCGAGGGCGCCGCGCCGGATCTGCTCCTGCGCCTGATTGGTGCTGGCGTATTGAGCCAGCGCCTCCTCCAGCCAGGCGCCGTGATCGTCGTCCTGCTCCACGTGCAGGGTAAAGTACGCGATCTCGTCCTCGTTGAAGCCGGCGCGGCGGAGCCCCGGGATCACCGCGTCGAACATCTTGGGGATGGCCCACTCGTGACCGGGCCCGACCGCGCCCAGCCCGACTAGAAACGGCTCCTCGCTGACGATGCGGCGGTGCTCGGCGATGAAGCGGTGCGCGGGCGGCGGCACACGAGTCTCGCGGATGCTCACGGGATCACCGCCCGTGGCGCTCAGGTAGCGCGCGTACATCGTCGAGTGATCTTTGCCCTCCGAGCCCTCGCCGTATTCATCCACCAGCACCTTGGCTAGCCACAGCTTGGCCTGGCTATCGGGCGCTCGTACCAGCAGGCGCTCCAGGTAGTGCGTGAACACGCACACCAGTGGATAGTGGTTCTCCGCGAAGACCCGATAGTCCTGCCTGGCGAAGGGGCTGGTCGCAAGCCGGTTCAAGAACAGGTGGTTGACCGCGGGATGCGTCTCGATCTCACGCCGCAGCTCGGCCAGGAACCTCTGCGCGGACATCACTCTGCTCCCAGGGCGGTGGCCTCGGCCGCCACCGGCGCGGCGGGGGCTGGCGGCAGCTCATCCGCCCAGATGCGATGCGGGATGCGCAGCCGCACCAGCCGACCCGTGCCTGGCTCCGCCGGCTGCGGCTCTGCAGGGCTGTGCTCCGTGCCGTCCGGGTAGCGCACGTCCAGATGAGTGAGGCCGGCGCGCGCGCCCGGCCCGTTCAGCAGCCCCTCCTCGTCGCGCAGGAAGGACTGCGGATCACGGTGGATCCACTGGTAGCGCCAGGTCCGCGCAAAGAACCAGGCGAAGTGCTTGCGCGCTTTCCAGGCGAAGTCGGGGCGATTCTTCAGGGTGTTGGTGATGGCGCGCCGGGCGGAGGCCTTGGTCGCCTCGATCGAGCGCGCGAACTCCGCGTAGAACTCGGCCCGCGGCAGGCGGGTGGGCAGCACCGCGTGCAGCAGGTCGAACAGCCGCAGATCCGTGGTCATCAGCTGGTTCTGATAGGCGCGATACAGCTGCGTGCCCGGCAGCGGCGTGAGGATGGTCACCAGCGGGATGCCGATCTCCAGCGTGTTGATGTAGTCATAGAGCTCCTGGAACTGGTGCTTCTCCCAGTCGGCTCGCACCATGAAGATGCCTGTGGCAAAGATGCCGAGCTCGCGCAGGATCTCGTTCGCCTTCTTGTTGTTGTCCCAGGTGTTCTTCTTGCGCAGCGAGGCCAGGTTGTCGTCGTCGTTCGACTCGAAGCCGCTGAGCAGGCCGACGAGGCCGTTTTTCGCCAGGCGCCGCATGATCTCCGGGTTCTCCGCCACGAAGTCCGTGCGCCCCTGCGTCATCCAGTACTTGCCGATCTTACGCCTCTCCAGCTCGTCACACAGGGCGAGGATGCGCTTTTTGCTGGTGAGGAAGTTGTCGTCCAGCACGAAGACGAACGGCTCCTCGCACGCTGCCATCTGATCGACGATTTTCTCTGCCGAGAGATAGCGGGTGCGGCGCTCGTAGAACTCCCAGATCGCGCAGAAGTTGCAGTCGAAGGAGCAGCCCCGGCTGGTGAAGATCGAGGCCATGTTGCGCGCCACCGTGAAGAAGTAGCGGCCCTTGTACCTGCGCAGCAGGCTGCGATCGGGCGCAGGCAGCTCGTCCAGGTTCTTGGTCTGGGCGCGCTTGCAGTTGCTGTGCATCGCCCTGCCCTCGCCGTCGCGGTAGCGCAGCCCGGCGATACCGGGAAAGCGGCGGTCGTCCTGCGCGCGCTGCTCGTCCCAGGCGGCCACCAGCTCGCGGAAGGTCAGCTCTCCCTCGCCCTGCACGATCACGTCCACCCAGGGCTGCTCGAACTCCTGCGGGGCCAGCGTGGGCGCGTGCCCGCCCACCACCGTCAGCGCCGAGGGCACAATCTGCCGCGCCATGCGCAGCACTGCCAGCGCCTGGTACACGTCCGTGGTCATGCTGGTGGTGCCGACGATGTGCGGCTGAAACGCGACGAGCTCGCGAGCCAGCGCATCTTCCGGCTCGAGCCGCAGGTCGAGCACTCGCACCTGGTGCCCCTCGCCCACGGCAGCGGCCACGCTGGTGAGCGCCACCGGCTCCGAGAGCCACACGACATTTTCGAGGCCCAGACGCCCGTTCTCGAACGGTGTGGGCATGACCAAGAGAATACGCATGAAGTAGTACCGAAAAGGATTTGCCAAGCCAGCAGGCGCAGCACACCCTTTTAGCTGCAAAGACCGTTGGGCTCGGGACCTTAGTGCCTCGAATCCACGGAATCGAGAGCCATGAACTTCAAGGCAGCGGATCACGCATTCGATGCGCTAAACAAATCGACTCGCGCTGCAACACCGGAGGTGATTCGCGGTGGCACTGTGAGCGAGGAATCGAGCCGGCGACAGTTGAGCCGGCGCAGGTGGCTGGGACTATCGCTTGCCGGCAGCGCGGCGGCGGCGGAACTGGCCTCGCTCGCGGGCACCTGGGACCACCGGGGCCTCCGCCTGGCATCCGCTGCCTTGCCGCTGGCAGGGCCGCCCTCGGCGGGGTTGAGTCCGAGCGGGCCGCACGCGCTGTCTGCCTCTGGGCCGTCCTCTGACGTGGCGCCGTCACCCGGCGTAGCACGTCTGTTTCACGTCGGTCACTCCTGCCACCTGCTGGAAATGGCCGGACAACGCTGGCTCACCGATCCCTGGTTCTTCAACCCTGCCTTCGGCTCACTGACGCACCAGAGTGCGCTGTCCGCCGACGCCGTCGGGCGGCTCGACGGCATCTTCATCAGCCATCGCCACGCGGATCACTTCGATCCCACCGCCCTGCGCCTGCTGGATCGCAGCGCGCGGGTGTGGACGGCGGATGAGAGCCTGGTCGGGCCGCTGCGCGAGCTGGGCTTCGCGTCGGTGGCTTTGTCGCAGCCCTGGCAGACACTGCAGCACGGGCCGCTGGCGGTGAGCTTCGTGCCGGCCCTGCACGACGTGCCGCAGCACTCTCTGGTGCTGGCGGGGCCGGATGCGCGGGTGTTGTTCTGCGCCGACACCGGCTTTCATGAGCACTGGGCAGAGATCCGGCGGCGCTACCGGCCGCTCACGGCGCTGTTGCCCTGCGACGGCACCCGCCTGCGCTGGGAGCCACGGCTGATCATGACGCCGGAGGAGGCCGCGCGGGCCGCGCTCGAGCTCGGCTGCCCGCAGATCCTGCAGACCCACGGCGACGCCGCGTACACCGACCCCATCGCCCGCCATCTGCTGAGCGAGACCGAGCCGGCGCCGCTGGCGCGGCTGGAGCAAGCCCTGGCGCAACAGACAGCGCTGCCGGCCGGGGCGGCGCTGCCGCCGGCAGGGGCGCGCTTTCGGCCGCTGCGAGTGGGCGAAACACGTGCCCTCGCCAGCGCCAGCTCGACTACAATCTGAGCACCGCCGCAGCGGAAGGAGCCATCATGATCGAGAAGCAACCCTTTGGGCGCACCGGGCATCTGAGCGCGCGTACCCTGCTCGGAGCAGCCGCCTTCGGCCAGGTCACGCAGGGCCAGGCCGACGCCACCATCGAGCTCGCGCTGCAGCACGGAGTGAATCACATCGATACCGCTGCCAGCTACGGTGACTCCGAGCTCCGCATCGGCTCGTGGATCAAGCGCCACGGCAAGCAGTTTTTCCTTGCTTCCAAGACCGGCGAGCGCACCGCTGCGGGCGCGCGCGAGCAGATCCGCCGCTCGCTGGAGAAGCTGGAGGTCGATCAGATCGACCTGCTCCAGCTCCACAACCTGGTGGAGCCGGAAGCCTGGCAGACCGCGCTGGGTCCGGGCGGCGCTCTGGAGGCAGCCATCGAGGCCCGCGCCGAGGGGCTGGTGCGCTTCATCGGAGTGACCGGCCATGGCCTGGCCGCGCCCGCGCAGCATCGCCGGGCGCTGGAGCGCTTCGACTTCGACTCGGTGCTGTGCCCGTTCAGCTACATTCTTTCGCAGAATAAAGAGTACTGGGCCGACGTGGAGGCGTTGCTGCAGGTCTGTGCGCAGCGGCAGGTGGCCGTGCAGACGATCAAGGCCATCGTGCGCGCTCCCTGGGGAGAGCGACTGCAGCAGGGGCCCACCTGGTATGAGCCGCTGCAGGAGCAGGCCGAGATCGACCTGGCCGTGCACTGGGTGCTCGGTCGCAAGCAGGTGTTTCTCAACACGGTCGGGGACATCGCGCTCATCCCCAAGGTGCTCGACGCGGCCGAGCGCTTCAGCGCGGGGCCTGCAGACGCGGCCATGGCACAGCAGCTCGAGCGCATGCGCATGTCGAACCTGTTCGTGACGGGCTGGGTGTAGAGGGCAAGGCAGCTGAGCAGCGCGGGCTGGCGGGTACGTACCGTCAGCCCGGAAGCTTGCCTCGCACCAGCTCTACCAGCCCTTCGGGTCCTTCGCGCAACACGGCCGAGAGCTCGCGGTAGCCACCGACGGAGTGCTCGCCCACGAAGATTTGCGGCACCGTCCGCTGTCCGGTGATCTTCGCCAGCCACTGGCGGCTCGCCGTGTCACCGGACACGTCGACCTCTCGAAAAGGTATGCCGTGTGAGCGCAGCAAGCGCTCGGCCATCACGCAGTATCCGCAATAGCGGGTGCGGTACACCACCACCTCGGGCAGCCCGGGGCTCTCCGCTGCCTTCATTGCTGCTCCTTTCGCTCCGCCAGGCAGGCGGCCAGCGCCCCGCCGAGCTCGGAGTGTACGAACGAGTAACCAGACTCCTGCGCGACGCGCGGCATCACTCGCTGAGACTCCAGGAGCGCGTCGCTCACCTCACCCATCGCCAGGCGCAACGCCAGCCGTGGAGCCTTCATCACCGTGGGGCGCGCGAGCACCCGGCCTAGCTCTCGAGTAAACGTCTCATTGGTCACGGGGGCTGGGCTGACCACGTTCATGGGGCCGCGCAGGTCCTTGCGCTGAGCAGCGTGCAACAGCAGCCCGACCACGTCCTGCTCGTGCACCCAGCTCATCCACTGCTGGCCATTGCCCAGCTTGCCCCCCAGACCCAGTCGGAAGGGCAGCAACATGCGCTCCAGCGCGCCTCCCCGAGCCGCCAGCACCAGCCCCAGACGGGCCAGCACCACGCGCACGCCCAGCTTCTCCGCCTCCAGCGCCTCGGCCTCCCAGGCGCGGCACACCTCGGACAAGAAGCCCGTGCCCGGCTCCGCGCTCTCATCCAGCAAGGTATCAGCGCGATCGCCATAGAAGCCGATCGCCGAGGCACACACGAGCACCCGCGGCCGCGGCAAGATGGCAGCCATGCTGGCGACCAGGTTGCGAGTGCCGAGCACGCGGCTGTCGCGGATGCGCTGCTTCTTCGCCTCCGTCCAGCGGCCCTCGGCGACGGGCTCCCCCGCCAGATGAAACACGGCCTCCACGTGCTCGAACACCGCAGTCGGCGCCAGCGAGCCTTCGGGCTGCCACTGCCAGGTGCGCGACGGGCCGTGCTCGGCCAGGGGACGTGGGTGCACGGCGCGGGTCAGCACGCGTGCTGCGGGCAGCTGCCGCATCAGCTGTCGTCCGATCAGACCGGTAGCACCGGTTACCAGGGCCTCGAGCTGAATCACTTGCCTCCGTGGATCAGGGTCTTGCGAGTTTCGGGCCATGAACGCGAGACGCGCATCGCCCTTAACGCGAGCGATCTAGGCAAATCTGGCCCGAAACGCCACAAACTCGATGGCCTCCGAGCCGGCCACGCAATGTCCTGCGGGATGTACGCTGGTTGTCACTTTGCCTCTGTAGCTTCCGCCCAAAATGAAGAAGCACATCCTGATCGCGGCCCTCGTGTGGGGCTGCAGGCAAACGGAGGCACCGTCTGGCGAGACCACGCTGGCGCAGCCTTCTGCAACGACAGCCCTGCCGGTGCGCGCGCTGGCAGCAACGGCCCCGGCCGGCGCCCGCGACTACATCAGTATCGTCGGTTCGTCCACGGTCTACCCCTTCTCCACAGTCGTGGCGGAGCAGTTCGGCAAGACCAGCCATTTCAAGACCCCCAAGGTGGAGTCCACCGGCTCTGGCGGCGGGCTGAAGCTGTTCTGCGGGGGCGTGGGCCCGCGCTACCCGGACATCGCCAGCTCATCCCGGCGCATCAAGCCCTCCGAGCTCGCGGACTGCGAGCAGAACGGGGTCGAGCAGATCGTCGAGGTCAAGATCGGCCACGACGGCATCGTGCTCGCCAGCTCCCGAGCGAGCCAGCCACTTCAGCTCACCTTGCGGCAGCTGTGGCTCGCGCTCGCGAAGGACGTGGCCGGAGCCGAGCCGGGCCAGCTCGTCGCCAACCCTCATCGCAAGTGGAGCGACATCGCTCCGAACCTGCCCGACGTGAAGATCGAGGTGCTCGGCCCTCCGCCAACCTCCGGGACACGCGACGCGCTCGTGGAGCTGGCGCTGGAGCCCGGCTGCAGCAGCTTCGCCTGGCTGAAGGCGCTGAAGTCCAGCGACGAACGGCGCTTCAAGACCATCTGCCACCGGCTGCGGGAGGACGGCACCTTCGTGGAGGCCGGCGAGAACGACAACCTGATCGTGCAGAAGCTGCAGGCCAACCCCGGCGCGCTCGGCATCTTCGGCTACAGCTTCCTCGATCAGAACGCGGACAAGCTACAGGCAGCGAGCATCGGCGGCGCCAGCGCCACCTTCGAGACCATCTCGAACGGTAGCTATCCCATCGCTCGGCCGCTGTTCATGTACGTGAAGAAGGCTCACGTCGGTCTGATCCCGGGCATCACGGAGTACCTGGCGGAGCTCACCCAGCAGAGAGCCTGGGGTCCAGAGGGATACCTCGCCAGCAAGGGCATGATCCCGCTCTCGGAGGCCGAACGCGGGCGGGTCGCGGAGACCGTGACCGAGCTCATCCCCCTGAAGCAGTGAGCCATGGCTTTCCTGCTCTCCACGGGCTGCCTGGCGTACCGATCCATTCGCTCCAGGCTGCCTGCTCGTACCCGGCTGGAGACGTTGCTACAAGGCGCACTGGCGCTCAGCTCCTGTCTGGCCGTGTTGACCACGCTCGGCATCATCGCCTCGGTGCTGTTCGAGGCGCTACGCTTCTTCCAGCACGTGCCGGTGCTCGACTTCATCTTCGGGCTGGAGTGGAGCCCACAGACGGCCCTACGCGGCGATCAGGTCGGCGGCTCCGGGTCGTTTGGCGCCGTGCCTCTGTTCACGGGCACGTTGCTCATCTCCGCCATCGCGCTCTCGGTGGGAGCGCCACTTGGGCTGTTCTCGGCCATCTTTCTGGCGGAGTACGCCAGCGCACGCCAGCGCGCCGTGGCCAAACCGGTGCTGGAGCTGCTCGCCGGCATCCCCACGGTGGTGTACGGCTTCTTCGCCGCGCTCAGCGTGGCACCCCTGGTGCGCCAGCTGGGCACAGCCCTGGGCCTGAGCGTATCCTCGGAGAGCGCGCTGGCGGCGGGCACGGTGCTGGGCATGATGCTCATCCCGTTCGTCTCGTCGCTCTCCGATGACGTGCTCCGTGCGGTGCCGCAGGCGCTGCGTGACGGCTCGCACGCGCTCGGCGCCACCCGCTCCGAGACCATCTGCCAGGTGGTGCTGCCGGCGGCGCTGCCCGGCATCACCAGCGCCCTGCTGCTGGCCGCCTCGCGCGCCATCGGTGAGACGATGATCGTGGTGATGGCGGCGGGGCTGAGCGCCAGCTTGACCGCCAACCCGTTCCAGGCGGTGACCACCGTCACGGTGCAGATCGTCAGCTTGCTGGTGGGCGATCAAGAGTTCGACAGCCCCAAGACGCTGGCGGCCTTTGCGCTCGGGCTGGTGCTGTTCCTCGGCACCCTGCTGCTCAACGTGATCGCGCTGCGCGTGGTCCGCCGCTACCGGGAGCATCATGAGTGACGCGTCGCTCGCGACGGAAGGCCCTGGCGGCTCTGCTGCCCTCGAGCATGCGTGCTCACCGCACCGCACGGCGGTCGCAACCGCGCGAGTGCGCCGCCGCCAGCGGCGCGAGCGGCTCTTCCGGGCCTGCGGCACCCTGGCTCTGGGCGCGGGTCTGGCGTTCGTCATCGCGCTGTTCGCGAGCATCATCGCAGACGGCCACGGCGCGTTCTGGCAGTGGCACCTGCGCCTGGACGTGGAGCTCTCGACAGCGGAGCTGGGCCTCGGCGCTGGGCCCCACACGCCAGAGCAGCTGGACGGGGCCGACTACGCTGCCGTGCTCCGGAGCGCGCTGTATCGCCAGCTGCCCGAGCTGGTCGAGCGCCGGGCGCGCCGCGAGGCAGCCGCGCTGTTGAGCAGCGGGGCCGCGTTCGCGCTGCGCGAGCAGGTGCTCGCCGATCCGAGCGCGCTCGGCGGCAAGCGCTCGCTCTGGGTGCTGGCAGATGACGACGCCGATCTGTTCCTGAAGGGCAAGATCGAGCGCTCGACCCCGGAGGCCGAGCGCAAGCTGACGGACCGCCAGCTCGCCTGGCTGGAGCGCCTGCAGGCGCAGGGCCGTGTCGCGTCGCGCTTCAACCTCGAGCTCTTCACCGGCGGTGACTCGCGCGAGCCCGAGCTGGCCGGGCTGGGCGGCGCGCTCTTGGGCTCGCTGTACACGATGCTGCTCACCCTGCTGCTCTCGTTTCCGCTGGGCGTGGCCGCCGCGCTGTACCTGGAGGAGCTGGCGCCGAAGCGCCGCTGGCTGGAGCTGATCGAGGTGGCGATCAACAACCTGGCGGCCGTGCCCTCCATCGTCTTCGGCCTGCTCGGTCTGGCGCTGTTCATCAACTTGCTCGAGCTGCCGCGCTCCTCGCCGCTGGTGGCGGCGCTGGTGCTGGGCCTGATGACCCTGCCGGTCGTGATCATCGCCAGCCGCGCGGCGCTGCGCAGCGTGCCGCATTCGATACGCCAGGCGGCGCTGGCCCTGGGTGCGTCGCGCTGGCAGGCGGTGCTGCATCACGTGGTGCCGCTGGCTCTGCCCGGGATGTTGACCGGCGCCATCGTAGGCATGGCGCGCGCGCTGGGCGAGACGGCGCCACTCTTGATGATCGGCATGGTCGCCTTCCTGGTGGATGTCCCGCGCGGCCTGACCGACCCTGCCACCGTGCTGCCGGTGCAAATCTTTCTCTGGGCGGACAGCCCGGAGCGGGCGTTTGCCGAGCGAACCTCGGCGGCGATCATCGTGCTGTTGGTGTTTCTGATGCTGATGAGCTCGCTGGCCGTGCTCTTGCGCCAGCGCTTCGAGCGGCGCTGGTAGCGCCGGAGGACGGAGTCGATGCAGACCATGACCCTGGAACGCGCCCGAATAGAGGAGCTCGCCCGCGAGCCTGCCCCCTCGCCCGAGGCGGCAGTGATGCGACACAGCCAGCTCGTATCGCGCGGGGCCGCAGCCGCGCCCGAGCATACCCTGGGCGAGCCGCGCGCGCGCGACGCAGTCATCACCAGCCGCGCGGTGTCGGTGCACTACGGCGCCAAGCGTGCGCTGTTCGACGTCGATCTGGACCTCGGCCGCAAGGAGGTGCTGGCGCTGATCGGCCCCTCCGGCTGCGGCAAGTCCACGTTCCTGCGCTGCCTCAATCGCATGAACGACACCATCGAGGGCTGCCGGGTCAGCGGTGAAATCCACCTGGAGGGCCAGGACGTGTACTCGAGCGAGCTCGGGGTGGTCCAGCTGCGGGCGCGGGTGGGCATGGTGTTCCAGAAACCCAATCCCTTTCCCAAGTCGATCTACGACAACGTCGCGTACGGTCCGCGCATCCATGGGCTGGTGCGCACCAGGGCAGAGCTGGACGAGCTGGTGGAGCGCAGCCTCACGCGCGCCGGGCTGCTCGAGGAGGTGCGCGACCGTCTGAAGGCGCCAGGCACCAGCCTCTCCGGCGGCCAGCAGCAGCGGCTGTGCATCGCCCGCGCAATCGCCGTGGAGCCCGAGGTGATCTTGATGGATGAGCCCTGCTCCGCGCTCGACCCGATCGCCACGGCGAAGGTGGAGCAGCTCATCGAGGAGCTACGCAAGAGCTACACCATAGCCATCGTGACCCACAGCATGCAGCAAGCCGCTCGAGTGAGCCAGCGCACGGCCTACTTCCACCTGGGTCGGCTGGTGGAGGTCGGCCCCACCAGCCAGATGTTCCGCGCTCCCCGGCACCAGCTCACGGTAGACTACATCACAGGGCGCTTCGGCTGACGTGACAGAGCTGGAAGGACGGGGCAAGCGATGAGGCTGATGACCTACAACATACTTGACGGCGGCAAGGATGGGGACAGCACCGCCCGGCTCGCGCAGGTATGTGAGCTGGTCCGCCAGGTCGCGCCGGACGTGCTGGCGCTGGACGAGTGCTGCGAGTTCGAGCGCGATGGCTTCCGCACCTTCCACCGGCTGGAGCGAGAGCTGGGCATGCGCGGTGTGTTTGCGCCGGCCCCCAGCGGCTATCACGTGGCGCTGTACGTACGCGGCACACAACTGCTGGAGGTGCGCACGCTGCAACGCGGGTTGCACCACACCGCCCTCGCCGCGCGGCTGACCCTGGCGGGCCAGGACTGCAGCGTGATCGCCACGCATCTGTGTCCCTTCAGCGCTGAAGCCCGCGTGGCAGAGGCGCAGCACCTCAGCCAGTTCTTCGGGGCGGAGCCGCTGTTCCTGCTGGGTGACCTCAACTCGCTCAGCCCGCACGATGCGCCGCAGCTGCAGCCCGAGTCCTGGCTACCGCGCCGGCGGGTGCGGCACGAGCTGCCCGGCGGTGGCCTCGACCTGCGCGCGATCGCCGTGCTGGAGGCAGCGGGCCTCGTCGACGTGTTTCACGCAGCGAGCAACACCGCCCCCACGGCGCTCACCCGCTCGCGCCCTGGCTGGCAGGAGTATCAGGTCCGCATCGACCACATCTTCGCCAGCGCCGCAGCCGCCCGCTCGGTGACGCGCACGGAGCGCGTGGATGGCGCGCTGGCGGATACCGCTTCGGATCACTATCCCCTGTACATCGATGTGCAGATCTGAATCGCCATTCTCTCGCCACGGAAATTCTTCAGACTCGGTGCCCGGATGGGAAGCACGTCGCAGCACCTGGTAGTGAGATCCCCTACAATCCAGGCTCGAGTCTCGGTATGAGTTATCGATCGGTCGGTGCGGCGATCGACTCGAAGCCTAGCCCCTTGCCTGGAGCACCATCTTGCGACACCTAGCATCCCGGTCGATCATCGCCACAGCACTAGTATTCGGAGCGCTCGGCTGCTCCGACGAATCTTCCGACGACCCGCGCACCGGCGGGGGCCCGCTGACCCCGGGCAATGGTGGCTCCGCGGGCCAGACGGCAACCCCTGGCGGCAGCGCCGGGAGCAGCCCCGGCTCCGCCGGGCAGGCTTCCATTCCGGGAGGTGCAGGAGCCACCTCCGCCGCGGGCGCGGGCGGCGCGCCCAGCGGCGCGGCCGGCGCACCGAGCGCTGCGGGTGCTGGCGGCGCCCCGCCGGCAGACGCGGGCCCGGACTCCGCTGCGCCCCCTCCGCCCCCGCCCCCCTCGGGCCCGCTGGTGGCGCTCACCTTCGATGATGGCCCTGACGCCACCGCCACTGCGCTGGTGCTGGACAAGCTCGAAGCGCACGGCGTGCCCGCCAGCTTCTTCCTCATCGGGCAGAACATCGGCCCCGACGACGCGGCCGTGATCCAGCGCGCGATCGCGCTGGGCTGCACGTTCGAGAATCACTCGCAGGGCTTTGCGTCCCTCAACACCGCGGACGCGGCCACCATCAACACGTCGATCAACTCGACCAACACGGCCATCCTGAACGCCACCGGGCAGAACGCCGTGTTCTTCCGCCCACCCAATCTGGCGGTGAGCCAGCTGATGCACGACACCATCAACATGCCCTTCGCAAGCGGGCTGTTGGGCAATGATTTCCCCGGCGGGAGCTGTGGCTCTCCGCCCTCGGTCCAGTGCGTCACCAACAACATCCTCAACGGTGTCCAGGACGGCACGATCATCCTGCTGCACGACGTGCAGCCTCTCCCGCATCCCACACCCGAGGCGCTCGACACCATCATCCCCACCTTGAAGCAGCGCGGCTTCGAGTTCGTCAATCTGCGCGAGCTGTTCGCTCGCCGGGGGGTCGACCCGAACAGCATGGAAGGTGGGCTCTGGGTGACGGTTCCGAACAACAACGACTGAGCAGACCGACGCGACGAAGGCGCCTACCCACGGCGCCTCGAAAGCGCGGCACGCCGGAAACGCTCCGAAACACGGCGCCTCGAACCAGCGTCAGGCAGCGCGGGCACCGGAACTTCGCGCAGCAGCCGACAACAAAACCATCCTGGCCAAGGCAGCCCGCTTCTCCTAGAGAAGCGGGCTCGCCGCTGCGCGGGGTGCGCGGCGGCTGCTCGGAGGGAATCTTGTACATCAAATGGTTGGACGGATGGGTTCTGTGCGCTTTGCTGGCGGGCTCTGTGCTGGGCTTCGGCTGCGGCGAGGATGACGCTGGCGGCAGCGAGTCCTCTGCCATCTTGCCCAACATGCCCGCCACAGGCGGGGCCACGGGGATGCAGCCCGCCAGTGAGACCGTCGCCACTGACATCCCCGGTGTGATCGCGGAGGGCGCCGTCGTGCAGGTGCTGGCGGAAGGCTTCATGGGCACCGAGGGTCCGCTGGGCTTGCCCGACGGCAGCTTCGTCTTCACCGAGACCAACGCCAACCGCATCCGGCGCTTCGACGAGAACGACGAGCTATCCACGTTCCTGGAGGACACCAACGGCTCGAATGCACTGGGCATCGATCCGATGGGGCGCATGATCAGCGTGCAGACCACACCGGGCATGACCCGCATCGGCGTGATCTTTCCCGAGGACGAGGTAGAGGTGCTGACGGACAGCTACGACGGTCAGCCCTACGGGCGCCCCAATGATCTGGTGGTGAGTGCCAGCGGCGCCGTGTACTTCACGGAGCCGGGGCCCAACGCTCCCGCCGACGGCTCCACCCCACCTGCCCCGCCCCTGCCGCCCGCCGTGTACCACATCCCCGGGGGTGGCGCGGCGCAGCGCGTGGCCGAGGGCATTCGGCGCCCGAACGGCATCATGCTGAGCCGCGAGGAAGAGACGCTGTACGTCAACGACACCCAGGGCGAATATCTGCTGGCCTTCGACGTGCAGGCGGACGGCACCCTGACCAACCGTCGTGACTTCGCTGCGTACGACGGGGTCACCCGCAATGACGACGGCACGGTGACCAGCGGCGCCGACGGCCTGGCCATCGACAGTGAAGGGCGCCTGTACGTGGCCACGCCCGTGGGCGTGCAGGTCTTCAGCGCGGCGGGCGAGCGGCTGGGCACCATCCCCGTCTCGCGCCCTGCGCAAAACATCGCTTTTGCCGGACCCAACAAGCAGACCTTGTACATCGTGGGCCGGGGCGCTGCATACAAGGTGGCAATGCAGGCGCGCGGCTTCGCCGGTCGCGCCAAGTAGCGCTCGGGACCTGTACCGCCGCGCGCGCCTTCAACCGGCGGCGCGCGGCAGGTGCTCCGTCCAGGCGCGCTCGGCGTCGATCTCCAGGTCGGCGAAGCGCGGGCGATAGTCCCGCTCATACGTCTCCAGCAGAGCTCGCGCATAGTCGCACGCCGGCATCAACCCCCAGCGCTGCCCCAGCTCATCGCGCTGCGCAGCCTGCCCCAGGCTGGCATAAGCGTAGCTTCTGCGCAGGCGCTCGAACATGCCGGGCAGCTCCGCCGCCGCCAGAGCTCTCACTTCGGCACTGGCCGGCGTGCTCAGCAGCCACTCCAGCAAGGTCCAGCCAAAGTCGCGGTGCCGCACCTCGTCGCGCAGGATGCGATCCAGCGCGGCCAGCGCCACGGGCTCCGTGCAGGGCTGGCGCAGCCGCGCGAACAGACGCACGGCCACCGTCTCGCCCAGGCAGAAAGAATCGAGCCCCACTCGCGCGACCCCCAGCTCCAGCGCCTCCCCGGCTCGTAGCTTCAGCCCCAGGCGCTCCCGCTCCAGGCGCACCATGTCGCTGCCGCCCGCCGCCACATACACCGCCTGGCTGAGCTCTGCGTGTGCCAGCTCATCCTCGACGATGCCCAGGCCCATGCGCACCAGCTCGAACGGTGCAGTGAGCTGCAGCAGCCACAGGGTGAGATGGTGGGTGAGCGCGGCCGAGCCATATTCGGCCTCCACCCGCCGCAACCACTCGTGCTGGATGGCCTGCATCGTGCTCGTGAGTCCGCTCAGCCGCCGCCGTCCACACCCGCGTCAGAGCTGGGCAGGCAGGGTACCTCCAGCTGCTGCCAGGTGCCAGTGTTGCAGCTTGCGGCGCGGCCCGGATCCTCGAGCGAACCGCACAGGCCATAGTGACAGACCTGCCCCTCGAAGGCGCAAGGGTTGCCCACCACAGGCTCGACCCCGGGACAGACCGGGCTCGGCACCGCTGGTGGGTTGCACGCAGGACCGAACGAGTATTGCACCGACCATTGCCCGAACGTGCACGACGCGCTGCTGGACGCGGGCCCCTCGCACCCCGGGTAGTAGCAGCGCTGACCGTCGTCGTAACAATCGCTGCCGTGCACGGGCATCTCGTCCGAACAGACCTGCTCGGGCGCCGGCGGGTTGCAAGTAGGCACGGGCAGGGCCTCCCAGAGCAGCGTCTCCCCGGCGCAGCGAACCTTGGCTGCCGTTGCATCGTAGCAGTAGGGGTATTCGCAGCTGAGCCCGGGCCCGTATCCGGCGCAGGACGTGCCAATGGCGGGCTCCTCCGCCGGGCAAGTGGTGTTCGGGACCGGCGGTGGATTGCAGGTAGGGCCATAGCTGATCCAGCTCCCTTCGAAGCACTTCCGATCCGATGAGCAGAGATCGGCACCGTACCGGCAAAGCAGCTCGTTCGCGGAGCAGGCGCTGCCCGCTGCAGGCTGCAGTCGCGGACAATCGGGATGAGAATTGACTGCCAGCTCAGGGGTAGACGGCGCCCCAGCAGTCTGCCGAGCGCTATCCTCCGTCGAGGCCTGCTCCGCGCGCGCTCCGCAGCCCGCCTCCAGCGCAGCCACGGGCGTGAACACCGCCACGACGAAGGGAGCCTTGAAGTGGGAGATGCGCGAGCGGCGGCGCCAGGGCGTCAGTGCGGTCATCGCCGATCCAGTAGCAAGGTCCGTACCATCCGCTAAAAAGCTGTGACATCGCCCCTTCAGACCGGGGCTGTGCCACGCCGGCAGCTTCTCTCGGGCGAGTGGCACAGTGGCGAGGAGCTGCCTCGGCACACACTGCGCCGGCCCGCTGCAGCTCAAAACTCGCGGCAGTCAGCGATGATCTCCCGCCGCCCGAAGGAGTGCGGCCGCGCCTGTTTCACCAGCAAGCGGCGCTCGGAGCCCATCAGCTTGAACTCGATCTCCATGGCGAACCAGGCGTTCTCTGCCTCTGGATCCAGCAGCGGGCGGAAGTGATCGTGCACCGCCTGCAGGGCGCAAGATACGTCCTCCACCTCCTCTGCGCTCAGCACGTGAGCCGGCGGCTCGGGGTACGCGCCGAGCAGGCTGCTGGCGCTCTGATACAGCACCGGCGGGGTGCGGTACCACTGATAGACGAGCTGCTCGGTGCTGACGGCGGGCGCCGGGTTGGTGACGCTGGCCTCGCCGAGCTGCGCGTTGATGTAGTACTGATCGCCGCGCACCGGCTCCATGATGTTGCGGCTGACGCCCACGCCGTTGGCCTTTTCGCCCAGCGAAGCCGGGTGCACCAGCACGCCCATCCCCAGCGTGTCGCGCACGATCCCGGCGTTGACCCGCTCATCGTAAGCGCGCGCGTTCCACAGGCTGGCCCAGACGGTGCGCAGCGCATCGGGCACCGTGCGCTCTGGATCGCCCAGCTCCGCGCTGATCGAGGTGTGCAGGCCGGCGCCGGTGAAGCTCGGCAAATCCTCCGTGTTGCTGCTGCTGCGAAAGCGCACGCGCTCGTTGCCGAAGCGCGTTGCCAGCTCGGCGTCCAGCTGGCTGAGCAGGCCGGACTCCACCGGGTGGTCCAGGATCAGCTGTCGCACGCCGGCCAGCCCCGCGGCGCGTTGCACGGGGTCTGAACGGAAGCTCGGCTGCTGCTCCAGCTCGGCCAGGCGCTGCTCGGCGCCGCTGGCGGTGAAGTGCTCGCGATAGTGCACCACCGGGACGGCGAAGGGTCGCAGCGGCACCTCGAAGCGCGCCGCGCTCAGGCAGCTACGCTGGGCGGCGGCAGCCTTCAACAGCTCCGCCATCTGGGCGGCCTTGGCGCCCACGCTCGGCAGACTGTCGAGCCCGTGCGCAGCCAGATCCTGGACGCCGCGCACACTCGTGTCCAGGCGCGGGATCACGGCTGCTGCCGGCGGTGTGCGGCTCTGCCAGAAGCTCTCGGCCTCCACCGGGTCCGCGAGCGTGACCTCGATCCCACCCGGCGCCACCACCAGCTTCACCAGCTGATCCAGGTAGCTCGCCAGCTCCTCGCGCGCACTGGAATACGCCGCGTTCGGCGTACCACGGCTCTGGCTGAGCACGTTGACGTGCGCCAGCGGCGTCTGGAACTCCTCGGTGATCAAGGCGCCAACGAAGGGTATGTCGTTGGGCACGTCGTCGGTGATCACGATCACGCGCGGCCCCAGGCTGGCGGTGAAGAGCTCGTCCGCCGGCACGAACTTCAGCGTGCCGTACGCCACGCCCTCGGTCAGCGGCTGGTACTTCATGCCCACATAGGGCGCGTCCGGCCCGACCATGGGCGCCTGCCCGTCGACGGCGCGCAGGCGACTCACCTGCGTGGCGTCCTGCGGGTGGAGCACCCAGTCTCGCGGCGCATCCAGGTGGGGCAGCAGCGTGAAATACGAGTCGCGCATCTGCGCCCCGCTGACGGTGTCGCCAAACGTGAACTCGATGGCGTGCAGATCCACTCCGCCGTGGTGCGAGAGGGTGCCCAGCATGAAGCGGCGGCCTGACGTCGCGTAGTACTCCTGATTGGAGAACTCCACCCAGCCGTCCACGAACTCGACGTCTTGCGCCGGATCGCAGCGGTCGAGCGGGGGCTGCAGATCCACCTGCTCGCGCACGAACGTGTAGTGCAGGGGCCAGCGCGTGGAGCTGAGCAAGTGCACGAGGCCGGGCGCGCGCAGGTCGATCACGAACTTGGTCGACTCGATGCCCACGGACTCCGCCCCGCGCGCGAGCGCGGCGAAATCACCGGGAGTACGCAGGTGCCGCACGCGGTCGCCCACGTCGCGCGCGGGCAGCACGTCGCAGGCGTTGGCGGCGCCCGGGGTGACGTTGGTGCAGAAGCGAAGCAGCGCCGGTGCATCTTCGCTGCGGGCCAGCGCCGTGCCCTCCGGCCAGCGCATGAAGTCCACGCGATCGATGACCGTGCCAGTGTCGCGCGCGAACAGGGTCAACACGCCCTCGAAGGCCGGATCTGCCTCCAGCTCGCTCAATGCCGACGCGGGCACGGATATCATCAGCCGCTCGCCAGCCTCGAGCGCCGCCCCGGCGGGCAGCGCGATCTCCGTGCCTGTGGCAGGGTCCGGCCACGGCAAGCTCGGATGATGGGGGCTCACGCGCGCCATCACGGCGTCCAGCTCGATCCTGGTCGCGCCGCGATGCACGAGCTCCAGGAAGCGCTGCTCGCCGCTGCCCGGACGCAGCGACAGCTCGCTCAGCGCGAGCCCCGCGGGTGCGGCGGGAAACTCCGCGGGATACTCGAACGGCGCAAAGCGCACATCGTCCACCACCGGTGGCGAGGTGCTGGGCGCGCAGCTCGCGCCGTTGCGCTTGCCCGGCGTCGCGAAGCGGCACACGCTCAGCTCGCCCTCGCCGCTCGGAAACCGCGCGTAGACGTAGTTCGCGTCCAGGGCGGGTACATCGGCTCGATCGAGCTCCCTGCCCTCCACGTGCGCGAGGATCAGCTGGTCGCCCGCAGAGCTGAGCTTGAACGGAAGGTGGCCGGGGCCCTGGCTCTCGTCATCATCCGCCCAGAGCAGCACCCCCTGACCCGGCTGTAGCTGCAGCCGGGGCAAGCGCGCCACCGCTCCCGAGGTGTCGGCCAGGGTGTAGTCTGCCAGCTGCAGCGCTCGATCCGAGCGATTGAGCAGCTCGATCCAGTCATCGGCCTGCCCCAGGGGATCGATCCAGGCGCCCTCGTTCTGGCTCATCACCTCGTTGATGACCAACTCGGCGCCGCCCGCGCCGCCGGACGACCCGCCGTCGCCGCCGGCCCCACTCGGTCCGCCTCCGCCGCCATCACCACTACACGCGAGCGCCGCACCACAGAGTACGACCAGAGCCTTCAAGCCAAGCTTACCAAGCACAAGCTTAGTAAAGCACGCGCTCTTCAATAGCCCAGCGTTGCACCGTCAATCCATGCCACAGCCAAAATTGGCTATCGGCCGTCAGGCCGATGGCACTTGAAGAACCCCCATGCACGCCCCCTCCCGCTCCGTGGGCGGCGTCTGACGAATTGGCCATCGGCGCCCGGCGGTGCCATCGTTATCGTCTGCACGACTAGCTCCAGGGTGGGGCACTGCCATCTCGCAGCTGCAGGGCGTGCTCGTTCAATGCCAAGTCCTACCGACCGCAGCCGCATTCTTTGCAGCGGGCTGAGCAGTGAGCTGCTCGCGCAGTGCGCAGCCGTGCTGGCAGACGTGGCCAGCGTCGAGCCGCTGGCAGAGGAGTCGCTGGTGCCGACCGCGCCCAGCGCGCTCGGCTTCGACGCTTTGATCGTGGCGCTGGCGCCACCGCTCAGCGAGAGCATGGCGAGGTTCTCGCAGCTGCGGCGTGCGTATCCGGTCGTGCCCCTGCTGGTGCTGGCGGCGGGCGTGGACGGCAACTTTGCCGTCGAATTACTGAAGTGCGGCGCCGAAGACTTCTTGATGCTGCCGCCGGATCCAGACGCGCTGCTGCGCAAGGTTCGGCGCTTGCTGGGAGAAGCCACGGGCCCCGCCTTCGACACCCCGGAGTTCGCGGCCTTTCGCCCCCGCGCTTTCGACGTGAATCAGCGACACTGCTTTCGGGTGCACGTGCCGCCCGACTTTGCGGTGTCGAGCACCTTTCCCGGGCCCATCGAGCGCGCCCTCGACGTCAAGGACCTGTCCATCGAGACGGAGCCGAGCCCCGGCAGCGTACAGCCCGGGGGCATGCAGATCGCGGCCGAGCGTGCGATGGCGCGCCGCCTGCCCTTCGATCAGTGGCAGCGGCGCCGCGAGATCGAGGTGATCGTACAGCTGCCGAGCGGCTCCCCCATCAAGACGCGCGCACGCGTGCTGCCCGGCTTGCGCCCGGCCGCCGACGGCTCGATTCGCTTTGCCCTCGAGTACTGGGTGAGTCGCCCGGCGGAAAAGGAGCGCTTCCGCCGCTACTGGGTCGAAGCGCAACGCCGCGCACGCCGGGGCCAGAGGCTCTAGCGCCAGGGGCACGCGGGAAGGCGGCGCGCACCCTCTCCGCTCGCGCTTCCCCATCCCGTCATGATAGGGGAGTTGCCATGGCGAACCCCACCGCAACATGTGAAACCTCGCTCGGCACGTTCACGGTCGAGCTGTTCGTGGACAAGATGCCCATCACCGCCGGTAACTTCCTGGAGCTCGCGCGCAGTGGCTTCTACGACGGGCTGCACTTCCATCGTGTGATCGACAACTTCATGATCCAGTTTGGCTGCCCTCACAGCAAGGATCCGAAGAGCCCGCGCGCTGGCACCGGCTCGGGGCCGAAGGGCTCCATCAAGGATGAGCATCCGCCGGATGCCAAGCTGAGCAACGAGCCCGGCACGCTCTCCATGGCCAACGCGGGCCCCAACAGCGGCAGCAGCCAGTTCTTCATCAACACCGTGCACAACCCCTACCTCGACTGGTTCTCGCCGGGCCCCTCCAAGCACCCGGTGTTCGGCAAGGTCGTGTCCGGGATGGACGTGGTGAGCAAAATCGGCAAGACGCCGACGAACTCGTCGGACCGACCGCTCACGCCCGTGCAGATGATCAAGATCACCGTCAACGAGTGAGCTGCCCCCGTCACGGCGCGTGCGCCGGGTGAGGTGACGGCCCAGCGTCAGCGCTTACGGCCCGCAGTAACGGCTAGAGCCCGCGCGCCTCGACGAGGCGAGCGGGCTCGGTTGTTTTGTGAGCCGAGCTGGAGCTCAGTCGTCGTCCTCGTCGTCGTCGTCCCCGGGACCACCGTTGCCGTTGCCCGGACCGTTGCCGTTACCGGGACCACCATTGCCAGCGCCCGGACCGTTGCCCCCACCGGGTCCATTGCCGTTCCCGTCGCCGTCATCCTGCGGATCTGGCGGTGGCGGATCTGGAGGCGGTGGTAGCGGCTCCACGCACGCACCAACGAACTGGCAATTCTGGCAGGTCTGCGTGCCGGTCGCGGGCGGCGCACACGCGCGCGTCTGGTTACCCTCGCACTCCTCATTGCCGTTGATGACGCCGTCACCGCAGGCCGGCACGGGCGCGCTGCAGTTGTTCACCCACTGGCAGTTCACGCAGTCGATCGAGCCCACCTGATTCCCCGGACAGGCCTGCGGGGTGTCGCCCGGCTGGCACTGCTCGCCCTGATCCGGAATGCCGTCCTCACACGAGGGGGTGCGGCAGGTGTTGGTACCTGGGTCGCAGACCTGCCCGGCACCACACGCGCTCTGTGCCAGACAGGTGAGCCCGTCAGGGCCGCCGCACACCGCGCGCTGGCATGCGCCGAGCGGGGTGTCGGCGCAGGTGGTGGCCGCATTGCAGGCGTTGCAGCCCGTCTGGGCTGCGTTGCAGCCCGCGTCCCCGCAGTCCGCCGGATCACAGGGAGCGCCGCAGCCGCTGGTCGGGTTGCACAGCCCCGCGGACGCGCACTGCTGCTGCGTGGCGAAAGCCGAGCCGTCGCCGTTGCAGCGCCGGAACACGCCGGTCGGGGTGCAGTCGGTGGCGTTGGGCGTGCAGATTCGCGCCACGCAGGTGTTGGTGGCCGTGTTGCAGTTCTGGTTGGCAGCGCAGAAGCTGCGCGCGACGCAGCTCAGGCCGTTGCACGCCGGCTCCTCGCACGCGCCGAGCTCGACCTGGCCGTTGCACAGCGCGGCGCTGCAGGTGTTGCAAGCCGTGAGGTTGCTGTTGCAGCCCACGTCCCCGCAGTCGTCCGGATCACAGGGGGCGGCGCAGCCGGCAGCAGAGCAGAGCGCGGCGGAGGCGCACGTCTGAGGCGGATCGAAGCCCGTGCCCGCGGCGTTGCAGCGGGTGAAGGTGGCGCCATCGCACGAGCCCTGCCCGGGGGTGCAAGCCGCCACGCAGCTGCCGCCGGAGCAGACCCCTGCCAGCCCGCCCGGGCGCGTGCAGGTGCCCGCCGCGGGATCGTGCGCGCAGCTGCCGCTGGCCGCGCAGCGATCGGTGGTGCACGGATTGCCGTCGTCGCACGTGGCATCCGCCACGCACTCCACGCAGCTCGGGTTGCTCTGCAGGCCATCGCAGAAGCCGGGCTGTCCGGGGCCACGGCTGCAGGCGGTGCCGCGCTCGAGCGAGCGGAACACACACTGCCCGGCGCCGGTACAGGCCGCCGCCTGACAGCCATTGTTGGCCCCGGCGCAGGCCGTCACCTGCTCCACCCCACCGATGCACTGCGTCCGCCCGGGACGGCCATCCGCCGTCTCCGTGCACTCGCTCGAGAAACCATCGGCGACGCACTCGGCGCAGCCGCCCGGCACGCTGGGATCGCAAAGACCGGTCGGGCACCGGTTCTCGTTGAGCACGGTGCCGCTGCACTGCTGCGAGAAGGCGCCGCCGTTATCGCTGGTGCAGCGGATCCCGCCCGGGGTTGCGCCGGGCAAGCGCTCGAAGCCGGAGCGATCCAGGCGGCAGCCTTGCAGCACGCTGCCGGCGCAGGACACGTCCCCCACCTGGCAGGGGAAGCAGGCGCCCGTGCGGGGGTTGCAGCTGTCGGAGGTGATGCAGTCCACCCCCGGCACGCGCTCGAAGGCGGTCTGCGTGGCGTTACAGCGAGTGGGAAAGCGCCCGTCACAGCCCACGTCCTGCGCGTCGCAGAACTCGCACTGGCACGACCCGCCCGTGTTGCACGAGGCCAGCTCGGCGCTGCAGCGCTGCGCCGTCCCGCACGCCTGGCGCTCCAGGAACTCGTCGTTGGCGCCGCGGTTGACGCACACCACGAGCTCGCTGTTCTGGCAGCTGGCGCTGCCCGGCACACAGTTCCGGCAGCGATCCGGGCCGTTTGCAACCGTCTGACAGCCGTTGGCGCAGGTGGTGGGGATGGTGCTCTGCCCGTCCGGGGCGCAGCGCACGAGCTGGGCGCCCTGGCAGGTGGCCTGGCCGTTCTGATCACACACGTCACACTGGACGTTGTTCGGATCGCAGCGCTCGCTGCCGGTACAGGTGTCGAGCGTGTCGAAGCGGCTACGGCCCCCCGCACACACCTGCAGCAAGGTGCTGCCGTTGGCCTGAGGCACGCACACGCGCAGGCCGTCCGCGGTGCACCCGGCTGGCGGCTGGCGGCACGTGCGGGCGGTGGCGTCACACAGCTGCGGGCTCAGGCAGCGCGCGGTGATCTCGCGGCCGATCAGGCGATTCCTGCACTCCTCCAGCTGGCCCTGGCTGTTGCAGCGGGCGGTACCTTCGATGCACGGATCGGCGCAGCGACCCGCGATGCTGTCGCAGGTGCCCGCTGCGCAGCGCTCCACGCTCACGAACGCGGTGCGGTCGGCGTTGCAGACCTGCAGGAAGTCACCGCTGCAGCGGGTCTGGCCCGGATCGCACGCGGGCGGCCGGCAGCCATTGGAGCCGAACCCGGCGTTGCACAGCGCCGGCGTGGCGCAGCTCATGAGCGTGTCATAGCCCGTGTGCTGATCGTTGCATTGCTCCAGCACTGCGCCCTGGCAGCGGAACTCCGTGCCGCTCAGCGGGCCGCGCTGGCAGACCGGCGCGCGGCAGAAGGAGTTGAAGGGATCGTCATCGACGCACAGATCGCGGGTGTCACAGGCCTGGCCGATGGGGTCGAAGTCGGTCTGGTCGTCGCGGCAGCGCTCGCGCTGGGCGCCGTTGCAGCGCTCTTCACCCGGGTCACACGGCGCCTCCTCGCAGCCCTGCCCGCCGTTGTCAGCCGCCACGGCGTTGCAGAAGGGCGGCCCCGTACACTCCTCGATGGGCCGGAAGCCATCGCGATTCTCGTTGCAGACCTCCAGCACCCGCCCCGAGCAGCGATGCTCGCCCACCGCACACGCCGGGCTCTTGCAGCGCGGATAGCCGCGCAGCCCGGTGTACGTGATGCTGGCCTCGCACAAGGCCGGGGTGATGCACTCCTCGGCCAGCGCGAAGCCCGTCTGGCCCTCGACGCAGGCCAGGAGCTGATTGGGTCGCGTCAGATCGCACTGCACCTGGTTGGGCAAGCACTTCGGCAGCAGACAGCTGACGGGGCCCTCGGCGTCGGTCACCAGCGCCGGCGGCGGGCCATCCGCCACGCCGGCGCCGAAGTCACCTGGCCCAACCCCCTGGATGGTCTGCTCGCACAGCTCGTTGGTCACGCACTGGTCGAGCATCTCCCAGTCGGTCTGGGTGTCATTGCAGCGCTCCAGCTTGCCCAGGTTGCAGCGGCGATCCCCCGTCTCACACGGGGCGGGTAGACACTGTCGCTGCCCGGCATTGCAGTGGGCCGCCGTCTCGCACACGGCAAACTCTTCCCAGCCCGTGCGGTCCGCGTTGCACAGCCGCAACACGTTGCCCTCGCAGCTCATCTGCTCGGTACTGCAGGTGGGCGGCTTGCAGGAGGCCACGGTGGCCAGATCGCTGGCCTCACACAGCGCCGCACTGGCGCACGCCTGCAAGGTGGCCCAGGCAGTGCCGCCGTCCGTGCAGAACTGCAGCAGCCGGTCCTCACAGCGGGTGAGCCCCTGCTCGCAGATGACCGGCTTCAGAGGCTCACCGGGGCCCGCGTCTGGCTGCAGCGGCGCGCACACGGTGGTGACGGCGCCGTTGACGACGATGTTCCGACAGTTCGTGCCGGGCTCATCGAGCTGCACGTCACCGATCAGCTGAGCGCATGAGGCCGCAAAGCCGAGGACGAGCACCACCAATCCAGCGATCCGACCGCACAGCTTGGAGCTTGGGACCAATCGACACCTCACCCGGATTCTGAACTATCTCGCTGGCACGCGGGGGTCGTCGACCACTGCTGCAAATCAACGCCCGGAGCCAAACGTCTGCTTATACACGACCGGTCGCTCCAGGTCCATGGGCCCCGGGCACGCCATCCGACCTGGGAGGGTCAGCATCACCCGAGGCGGACCGCCTCGGGCGCTCAGCGCTAGCCGCCTCGCATCTTCGCTCTTTGGACTCTGGAGTCTGAAGTCTGCCGCGGCTGCATGTCTGCTCGGGCTCTGCTTCCGAAACGACGAAAACTGCCACGGACCTGCCGCACGAGGCTAAGCTGGCGCAGTGGTCCACTCCGGCATGACCGCACTGCTGGCACTGCGCTTGCTCGCGCTGGGCTCGTTGATGGGCAGCCTTGCCTGCGGTGACTCCGAGCAGCCCGCGCCGGACGAGGCCGCGCTGGGCCCCCGACCCTACTTCAGCTTCTTCGTCACCAGCCAGAAGGGGCTCACCAGCTTGCCTGCGGGGCGCTTCTCGCCAGCGCCAGACCCGGTGGACGGCTTCGGCGGGAACCTGGGCGGCCTGGAGGGAGCGGACGAGATTTGCACCATGCTCGCGCAGAGCTCAAACCCGGGGGACAAGAAGATCTGGCGTGCATTCCTCAGCACGTCCGGGCTGATCTCGGGCGTGGCCGTGGACGCCATCGAGCGCATCGGTGATGGTCCCTGGTTCGATTTTCGCGGCTTCAAGCTGGCTGATGACGTGCCGGGGCTGATGCCACTGGAAGATCGCGAAGGCCGCCCGCGCGGCGCTGCGCCGCAGCTCGCCGCGATGTTCACCGGTGAAAACGGCGAAGAGATGCGGGTGGGGCCCGGCATCGACAATCACGATACACTGACCGGCTCCTTCCGCGATGGCCGTCTCTTCGAGGACGGCGAAGGCGGGCTCATCGCGACCTGCGGCGACTGGACGTCCACGGACCTGCGCGGCATGCCGGGCAATCCGATGGCCACCGGCGGTCAGGTGCCCGTGGGCCACTCCTGGCCGCGCAGCAATCGCGAGGGGCGGCACTGGATCAGCGAGCACACCGTCAATGGCTGCGAGCGCGGCGGCAGGACGGACGGTGGCACCGCCGCACCGCGAGACGACTTCCGGGTGGGCGGCGCGGGCGGCTACGGGGGCTTCTACTGTTTCGCACTCGGTGCCCGGCCGCCCCGCCCCGGCGAGCTGCCGCAGCTCTGAGTCAGCGCCGCCAGCACTGCGGCTGGTCCGCTCATGGCGCGAGCGCGGGCGGCTCAGCTCGTGGCAGAGACGGGGCGGCGCCTTTGCTCAGCCGGTTGTCGCCTTGTCCTGCCACCAGCACCGCGCCCAGCTCTTCGCGCCCGAGCGGCTCGCTGACGCTGAGCATGAAATACCACTCCGCCTGCGCTCGCTCCGCGGTGAGATCCAGCAGCAGGTAGCCACGCCGCTGCAGGTCGACGAACTTGAGATGCGGATGGCTGGCGAGCATCTCGTCCACCTGACCTTCAGGCCCGGGTGAGGTGATGCCGGGCACGACAAACTCCACGGCAAGGCTGCCGGCGCCGGTGGCCGCCGTGTAGCGCTCCAGATCAAATGGTGCAGCGGCGATGTCGAACGCCCACGAGGAGTGCGCGTCTCCGGTGAGCAACACCACGTTGTCCAGGCCGTTTGCCAGCTCCGCCAGCAAGCGCTCGCGCGCCACGGGATAGCCGTCCCACTGATCGGGCTGGCTCACGCAGCCCTTGGCGATGTCCGACAGCTGAGCAAACATCACCTGCTGCCCCACCAGTCGCCAGCGCGCCCCGCGCGCCTGCGATGCCGCCAGCGCACCCAGAAACCAGCGCTCCTGCTCGGCCCCGAGCACCGCACGGCTCTGATCTGCGAGCAGCACGGTGTCGCAGTTGCTGCTGACGCGGGCGTCGCGCTCGTGGCGGGCGTCCAGGAGCAGCAGGTCCAGCAGATCGCCGTAGCTGAAGCTGCGATACACGCGCTGCGCGTTGCCGGCCTCCGGCTCGCGAATGGGCATCCACTCGAAGTACGCGCGCATGGCGGCCACCTTGCGCTCCGCCCAGTCCCCTTCGGTGTCGGGCTGATGGTTGGCAGCGCCGTCGCGATAGGCATTGTTCGCGATCTCGTGATCATCCCAGATGGCGATGAACGGGTGCTGGCGGTGCGCCTCTCGCAGATCGGGGTCCGTCTTGTACTGGGCGTGCCGCTGCCGGTACTCCTGCAGGGTGACCGCCTCGCGATCCGGGCTGGGCACGCGGCCCAGGGCCATGCCATTGCCCAGCGTGCCGTTGCCGTATTCGTACAGGTAGTCGCCGAGATGCAGGACGAAATCCAGATCGGCTCGCTCCGCCACCAGGCGATATGCGTTGAAGTAGCCGGCGGGGTAGTTGGCGCAACAGACCACCGCGATGCGCGCGCGGTCCACGGCACCGCGCGGCAAGGTGCGCGTCCGCCCCACGCCCGAGCGCACTCCGAACGCGGAGAACTCGTAATAGTAGGTGGTGGCAGGCTCCAGATCCCCCACATCGAGCTTGACGGTGAAGTCCGAGTCAGCGGTCGCGCTGGCGCTGCCCTGCGCCACCACCTGGCGCAGCTCCGGATCGAGCGCCATCCGCCACTGCACGGTCACGGGAAGCGGGTCACCGGACGGCGCCGCCGGAGGCGTCACCCGTGTCCACAGAATCACGGCGTCTGCCAGCGGATCGCCGCTGGCGATGCCATGCGCAAACGGCTCCGACGTCAGCGCCACCACCCCCGGCTCCTGCTCGGCACCGCCGCAGGCAGGCAGATAGCCCAGCAAGCCGAGCGGCGCCGCGCGCCCCAGGAACCGCCGCCGAGTCAAGGCCATGGCGTTGGCCATGCTAACGGTCAAAGCGAGTCCAAACAACGGAATCCGGAGCCGGCGAGCGTGTGCTTACATCCACCCCCTGTGTCGTGCCGGCGCAGTCCGGGGTGCAACGCTCGCCATTTCCCGCTAGGCCAGCGCCAGCAAGCGACGCTGCAGTTCTGCATCGCTCGCGAGCAGTGCGCTCGGGCCCGCATGCACGATTCGGCCGCGATCGAGCACCACCACATCTCGCGTGAGCGACAGCGCCAGCCGCGCGTGCTGCTCCACCAGGATCACGGCCATGCTGCCGCTGGCCAGCAACTCGCGCAGCACCGCGGTGAGCTCTTGCACGATCACCGGTGCCAGCCCCTCCATCGGCTCATCGAGCAGCAACAGCCTGGGGTTGGTGGCCAGCGCACGTCCGATCGCCAGCATCTGCTGCTCGCCGCCGGACAGCTGATGGCCCAGATTCCCCTTGCGAGCAGCCAGTGAAGGAAACACCTGATACACCCGCTCGGCAGTCCATACGCCGGGGCGCGCCACCGCCTGCAGATGCTCGTGCACGGTCAGCGATGGAAACACTCCGCGCTCCTGCGGCACCCAGCCCAGCCCGAGGCGCGCGCGCTCATAGCTGGAGAGCCGGGACAGCTCCCTGCCCCGACAGCGAATCGACCCGCCATGCTGGCGCGTGAGCCCCATCAAGGTGGTGAGCAAGGTGGTCTTGCCCGTGCCATTGCGGCCGAGCAGGGCCAGGCTGCCGCCCGGCGCGAGCGAAAACGACACCTCCTCGAGCACCACGGCCTCGCCGTAGCCCGCCGACAGCCCCGTCACCAGCAACTCCGCCGTAGCCCCGCTCACTGCTCTGCCTGTTTCTGCGCGCCCGCGGCAGGCTGCTCCTGCTCGGTGGGCGAGGCTTCACCCAGATACACTTCGCGCACGCGGGCGTCGCGCGCCACCTGCTCGGGGCTGCCCTGGGTCAACAAACGCCCCGCGACCAGCACGCTGATCCGCTCCGCGAAGCGAAACACCAGCTCCATGTCGTGCTCGATGAACAGCACCGTCACGTCCCTCGGGAGCGCCGCGATGACCTCGAACATCTCGCGGCTCTCCGCCGCTGGAATGCCGGAAGCCGGCTCATCCAGCAGCAGCACCCGCGGCCTGGTGGCGAGGCCGAGCGCCAGCTCCAGCAGCCGCTGCTTGCCGTACGCCAGCTGGCGGCTGGGCAGCCTCGCCTCGTCCGCCAGACGCAGCCGCTCCAGCAGCTCCCACGCCTCCTGCTCGGGCTCACGCAGGCTGCGCAGCGCGTGAAACCAGCGCCCGCCCAGGCCACGGCGCTGGCAGATCGCCAGCAGCAGCGAGTCGAGCACGCTCAAGCCGGCGAACAGGTTGTTGATCTGAAACGTGCGCGCCAGGCCGCGGCGCACCCGCTCGTGCTGAGCGAGCGCGGTCAGCCGCTCGCCACCCAGGTACACCTCACCGGAGCTGGGGCGGAGCACGCCGGTGAGCAGGTTTACGAACGTGGTCTTCCCCGCGCCGTTGGGGCCGATCAGCGCGTGGCGCTCGCCCGGCGCGAGTTCCAGGGAGACGCCGTCATTGGCGCAGAAATCGCCGAAGCGCTTGCTCAGCGCGCTGGCGTGCAGCGCAGCGGTCACGTGCTGCCCTCCGCCGGCAGCACCGCGGCGCCGCGCCGTGGTCGTGCACCCAGTACGCGCTCTGCGGCACCGAGCAGGCCGCCCCGTGCGAAGAGCGTGAGCAGCACCACCAGCGCGCCCAGCCAGAACTGCCAGAACGCGGGGCTATGCTCCGAGAGCAAGTGGCGCAGCAACAGAAACGCGGCGCTGCCCAGGAAGGCGCCATACAGCCGCCCGGCGCCGCCCAGCACCAGCATGATCAGCACGCTCGCCGAGCGCTCGAAGCCGAGCGCCTCCAGCCCAACGAACCCCGTGGTCTGCGCGCTCAGCGCGCCGGCTACACCCGCCAGCGCCGCGGCCAGCGTGTACACGGCGATCAGCCTGCGCCGCACCGGCACACCGAGCGCCGACATGCGCGGCGCGTTCTCCCGCACTCCCTGCAGCACCAGCCCGAAGGGTGAACGCGCAACCCGCCGGCTGAGCAAGAACGCGGCCAGCGCGACGCAGCCGGCGTACACGTAAGCAGTGCTGCCCGAGAGCTCGAAGCGCCAGAGCCCCAGCACCGGGTCCAGCACCAGGCTGGACAGCCCGTCCGTGCCACCGGTGATGGAGGATGCGCGGTTCGCCAGCTCGTACAGCAAGAAGCCGATGCCCAGTGAGACCATCAGCCGGGTCAGGCCCTGGCGATCCACGATCAGGAAGCTGGTAGCAAAGCCAACGGCCGCGGCCATGCCGCCCGCCGCCAGCAGCGCGCTCAGCGGCTCGTGCCAGCCGTGGGTGGCGAGCAGCCCGGCCGTGTACGCGCCCACGCCGTAGAATGCAGCGTGGCCCAGGGTGACGATGCCCGCGTAGCCCAGGCACAGATCGAGCGACAGCGCGAACAGGCCGGCGATCAGCACCTGACTGCCGAGCACCAGGTAGTCGGGAAAGAGGAAATAGCCGGCCACCGGCAGCAGCCAGAAGCCCAGCTCCAGGAGCGCCCTTCGCTCCGCAGTCACCTCGGGAGCTCCGCCGTCGAGCGCTCCGCTGTCATCTCCAGCGCTCCGCTGCCATCCCTGCCGCCGTGCTCATCACGCTCGCCGCCCGCGCAATCCCATGGGGAATGACATCAGCAGCACGATCATGAGCGCGTAGATGATGAAGGCTCCCAGCTCGGGCACATAATATTTGCCCGCGACGTCGAACAGCCCCAGCACCAGCGCCGCCAGCGCCGCGCCGGGCACGCTGCCCGCCCCGCCGACGCTGACGACGAGCAGGAAATACACCAGATACTCCAGGGCAAAGCTCGGCTCGAGCCCCAAGAGCTCGATGCCCAGCGCCCCGCCCAGCGCGGCCAGCCCGCTGCCGAGCGCAAAGGTGACGCAGAACACGCGCTGCACCGGGATGCCCAGCCCGGCCGAGACCTGCTGATTGTCCACGGCTGCGCGCAGCTGCGCTCCGTAGCGAGTGCGCTCGATCAAACCCGTCAGCGCCGCGCTGATCAGCACCACCAACGCCAGCAGGAACAGGCGATACGCACCCAGATCGAGCCCGAGCACCCGCACCTGGCCACGCAAGAACGCCGGCAGCTCGACCCGCTGCTGCCCCGGCCCCCAGAAGAAGGTGGCCGCAGCCACGGCCATGAAGGTGAGCCCGATCGTGAACAGCACCTGGTCCAGATGGCTGGCACGATACAGCCGCCGGTACAGGCCGCGCTCCGCCAGCGCGCCTGCCACCGCCCCCGCCACGAACACCAGCGGTAACGTGGCCAGAAAGGGCACGCCGCAGGCGCTCGCCAGCCAGATGCTGCAGTACCCGCCAAACATGGCAAAGGCCCCGTGCGCCAGGTTCACGACATTCATCAGGCCGAGCGTGACCGAGAGCCCGACGCTGATCAGGAACAGCACGCTACCGTAGGCAATGCCGTCAAAAACGACGCCGAGGAACACCACGACGAGCTACTTGCCCGGATCCTTCTGCTCGTCGAAGCGATCGAACTCGACGTTGTACAGGCCATCTTCGCGCTGCTCTACCTTGCGTACGTACACGGTCTGCACCACGTCGCGCGTCTCGGCGTCGATGCGGACGTTGCCGCGAGGGCTCTGCAAGGTCAGACCCTTGAAGGCCTCGACCGCACGCTCGCCATCGAGGTTGCCGCCCAGCTTCTCGATCACTGTCGCGATCGCCGCCATGCCGTCGTAGCCGCCCACGGCCATGAAGTTGGGCCGCAGCGACCCGCCCGTGACCCTGGCAAACGCCTGCTTGAAAGCCGCGTTCTCGGGAGACTCGTGCGCGGCGGAGTAGTGGTGGGTGGTGACCACCCCGAGCGCGGCGGCCCCCATGCTGGGCAACTCTTGATCCTCGGTGACGTCCCCCGTGGCCAGCACCTTGATGCCCAGCTCGCCGAGCCCACGCTCCTGAAATGCCTTCAAGAAGGCGGTGCCCTGCGCACCCGCCGGCACGAAGATGAACACCGCCTCCGGCTTGGCGTCCTTGATGCGCTGGATGTACGGGGAAAAGTCCGGGTTTTGCATGGGGACCCGCACCGAGTCGACGATCTTGCCGCCGGCCGCCTCGAAGGTCTTCTTGAACTGCGCCTCGGCGTCGGCGCCCGGAGCATAGTCGGAGACCAGCGTGTAGACCGACTTGACCCCGCTTTTTGCGGCCCAGGTGGCCAGCGGCGCCGACACCTGCGGCAAGGTGAACGAGACGCGCACCGCGAAGGGTGACTTCGTGGTGATGATCGACGTCGCCGCGTTCATGATCACCATCGGCTTCTTCGCCTCGGTGGCCAGCGGCGCGACCGCCAGCGCGTTGGGGGTGAGCACGAAGCCAGCGAGAAAGTCGACCTTGTCTCGAACGATCAGGCCCTGGGCGAGACCTTTGGCCACGTCCGGGGCGGGACCGGTGGTGTCTTTGACCAGCAGCTCGATCTCGCGCCCGGCCACCTTGCTGCCATGTTGCTCCAGGTAAGCTCTGGCCCCGCCCTCCACCTGCTTGCCCGAGCCTGCGAAGGGACCGGAGAACGGCGCCAACAGCCCGATCTTGATCGGGCCCGCCGCAGCGGCCGGAGCCAGGCTCGAACCAGTCTCTGTTACGGGCTTGGTCTGCCTGGACTCACAGGCTGCCAGCAGCCCCGCCAACAACAACCCTGCGAAGGCGGACACCACACCAGGCGAGGTACGGCACAGCTTGCTCGCGATCATCCTGCTTCCTTACCGGAGCTCGCTCGAGCTCCGGCGGCAGCATACTCGCCCCCCAGGCGCGCACGTGCGCCGATTTAGTCGCGCTCTGTCTCGTCGAAATCTTCTTCGGTATCGAAGTCGTCGGCGCCGCCATCGTCGTAGGCGTCCGTCGCGTCGTCATCGCCCTCCGAGTCATCCTCACCCGCGCGCGAAGCCGGTCGATCCTGCTTGGGCACCGGGATCTCATCAAACTTCGCAGCGAGGATGAAATCGCTCTCCGTGAGGCCGTCGATCTTGTGCGTCCAGATCTCCAGACTCACCTTGCCCCAGGTCATGTAGACGTCGGGATGGTGCGACTGCTCCTCGGCGATGGCGCCGATGCGATTGACGAACGCGAGGGCGTGGGCGAAATCGGGGAAATAGTAGCTCTTGGCAAGATGGCCTTGTTCGAAGGACCAGCCGTCGAGTTGCTCCATCAGGCGGCTGGCAACATCCATGCTGAGCGGGGGCACGCCGCCACGGCACGGGACACAGGACTTGCTGGCGAGGTCGGAAGCCATATTCTTATCCTAAACGAACTCCGAAGTTGAGCGGAGCACCCGCGCCCGGCAACGGTGGCCGCGCCCGAGGTTCGCGAGACGACGAGATATGAAAGACAGTCTGAAAGACACGTCTCAAAGACGCAGTGGAGAGACGCGATGGAGAGACGCACTAGAAAGCGCTGGCACTAAGACGGCAGGGACGAGGCTCTAACAAAGCCGAAAGGCGAGAGCCAAAAGCTAGGACACAAACGCACGCCTGCCCCGGCCCAGACCGGGGCCAGCGAAGCAGCGGCCCTGACGACGGGGTGAGCGGCCTGCTGGAGACAAAAGCCACTCAGACAGAGCTACGCCGCTGTCGAGCATGGCCTGGCGAACGATTTTGCGAGAAACACCCCGAGCGGCACGCCACCCCGCTTTGGGGCGGCCTTCGCAGCCAAATTTGAGGGTGTTTGCCGTCATCCTGCCAAGGGGCCCATGCCGCCTGCTCGGGCTCGCGCGGGATGGAACTCCCGCGAGAGAACTCGAGCCACCTTCCGGAATCGAACCGGAGACCTACGCGTTACGAATGCGTTGCTCTACCAGCTGAGCTAAGGTGGCGTGCGCGAACGTTTCCGCGTAGCTATATCCCGCGTACGACGACGTCAAGCACGAGCTAGCAAGATCTCGCTCTCGAGGCAAAAGCAGAGGCCGCGGCAGCCGGTAGGAGCGCCTGCGGCAGCCATCTGTGCCGGAAGCGGCAGCAGGGGGAGCCCCCCGGGAGCGCTCCGGATGTCGCCAGATCGCAGCCGCAGCGCGGCATCAGCCCCCTCCGGACACGATCGCGTCGATTTTCGATAACTCCTCGTTGTCGAAACCAAGGTTTCCGAGCGCGCGTACGCAGTCGTCGATCTGCTCCACCCGGCTGGCACCAATCAGCGCGGAGGTGACCGCCGGCTGCCGCAGCACCCAGGCGAGCGCCATCTGCGCCAAGCTCTGGCCGCGGGCGCGAGCGAGCTGGTCCAGGCCCCGGATCTTGGTCAGCGTGGCCGGATCGAGCTGGCTGGGCCGGAGAAAGCCGTGAGGCTTGGCCGCCCGGGAGTCCACTGGAATGGACTCGAGGTACTTGCTGGTGAGCAGCCCCTGCGCGAGCGGGGAGAACACGATGCAGCCGATGCCCTGCTGCTCCAGCTCGCCCAGCAGGTGCGGCTCCACCCAGCGGTTGAGGATGCTGTAGGAGGGCTGATGGATGAGGCACGGCGTGCCGAGCCCGCGCAGCAGCGCTTGCGCCTGGCGCGTGCGCTCGTGGTCGTAGTTGCTGATGCCGACGTACAGCGCCTTGCCCGCGCGGACGACCGCGTCGAGCGCGGCCATCGTCTCCTCCAGCGGCGTCTTCGGATCGGGGCGGTGGTGATAAAAAATGTCCACGTAGTCCACGCCCAGCCGGCGCAGGCTCTGGTCGAGGCTGGCCACCAGGTACTTGCGGGAGCCGAAATCCCCGTATGGGCCTGGCCACATGCCGTACCCGGCCTTCGTGGAGATCAGGATCTCGTCCCGGTAAGAGCGCAGGTCCTGCGCCAGGATCTGACCGAAAGTCTCCTCGGCGCTGCCCGGCGGCGGGCCATAGTTGTTGGCGAGATCGAAATGGGTGATGCCCAGGTCGAAGGCACGGCGGATCATCTGGCGCGCCGTCTCCCGCGCGTCGACCGCGGCAAAATTGTGCCAGAGCCCCAGGGAGATGCGGGGTAGCAGCAGGCCGCTCCTACCGCAGCGCTGGTAAGGCATGGACTGGTAGCGGGACTCGGCAGCGATGTAGGGCATGCGCCGCATGTACCGCGCTCGCCGCGGCCCTTTCAATGGGCGGAAGCGCTACCGGATGTAGGATTCACACGGGAAGAAGATCTCCACGTTCTCCACGTCCGCTTGCAGCGCAGCGCAGGCGGCGCCCTGAAGCTCGATGTCAGTACCGCCATTCAGGGTCCAGCCGTCGGCGCTACCGAACTCGATGGCGGCCCCGTCCAGCAGCACCGTGCCCGTGGCCTCCCTGCCCGCGCGCACGCCCTGCTTCAAGGTGAACGTGCAGCTACGCACGCCGCTCAGGATGCTGGCGATGGCGTCGCGCAGCGCCGTGCGGCCACTGGGCGCGAAGAATGGTGCCGCGCCTGCAAGCAGGGGATCATCCACGTAGCTGGCCAGGTACTGGCGCACGCCCATGGCGTCACGCCTCGCGCCGTTGAAACAGTTGTTGAGGTAGTTCTGATCCGTGTTCCGCAACACGGGCAAGCCCACCCCGGCGTTGGCCAGATCCTGAAGGTGCAAGGGCCCACAGCGCCCCCAGCAGCCGCTGGCATCCCCGCTGGCGCCGGCGCTGGCGATGTCGCCGATACCGACGACGTACGTGGTGATGCCGGCGACGTGCGCGGCTTGCACCGCAGCGATGGCGTCATCTTGTCCGCACTGCGGATCTGCCTCGTCACAGCGATCCGGGTTACCGTCCGTGACCAGCAGGATGTACTTGGGCCCCGGCTGAGCAAACGCGGTCAGCTCGGCCGTCACCGCCCGCACGCTCTCGGCGGTGGGTGTGTCCCACTTGTAGTATTCGGTCCTGGGCGCCGGCACCACGCCGGCCGCTGCGTACGCGCTGGAGATGGCGCCGCCATTGTTCAGAGCGAGCGAGACGCTCTGCAGATTGGGGCACGTGGCGTTGGCCCGATCATCCCGGTTGTAGGCGACGAAGCCAAAGCGTACCTCGGCCTGCAGCTGGGGGATCACGCCGTCCACCGGGTTGGTGAGGGCATCCTCCAGCGGATCCCACAACAGCTCGCGCACGGACTGCTCGTTCGCCTCGAACATGCTCTTCGAGCGATCAACCAGCACGACCACGCTGGGCACGACCTTCTCGAACTGCGCGGCCAGCTCGTTGCAGCGCGCGGGTGCCCCCTCCGTCTGGTCGACGCCGAAATTCGGCGCATTGCTCAGCTCGCCGACGGACGGAGCCGATGGCGCGCCTCCCCCCTGGGGAGGCTCGGTGCCGGGGCTGCGAGGCGTATCGCCGGGACGGACCGTGGTGGTTCCCTCGGGGGCGCCGCTCGCACTACACCCCGCGCTCGCCGCTGCGAGCAGGGCCACGGCCAAGCTTTGCCGTAAGACCATGCCGCACAGAATATCGCCGCGGCGGGCTGCGCGCCATGGGCGCGAAGACGGCGACGCGCTCCTGCTTCTCCCGAGCCTCGCCGCGAGCGTGACCGACAGCCCCGCTCGCGGGCCCCGCCGGGCCTCAGAAATTGCTGAGATTTCGGGCCTCTGGCGGCCGCGTATTGAGCTGCACCCGCATGCTCTCCCGCAAGCTGATCAGGCGCTCGCGTGCCCCCGAGACCCGCAGCGGATCCTGGCTCTCCCCGCTCAGGATCTCGATCACGTCGTCGATCTGCCGGATCTCCTCCTGCTGCCGCCGGTCGAGCTGCTGAGCCGTCTCGTTGAAGGCGTCGAAGAAGTGCTGCAGCTCATCCCCCTTGCGCAGGCGTGCCACCACGCGGAACTGACCGCGGCCAAGATCCCCCAGCAGCCGTTTCATCTTGAACACGGGCCCCGCCACCTTGTGGGTCACCACCACGCCGGACAGCCCAATGCCCAGCACCAGCAAGATCAGAGCCGAGGCCATCACCACGCCCAGCCGCACGTAGCCGCGTTCGATGCGCTGCGACTGCTCGCGCAGCGCGGCGCTGTTGGCCTCCAGCTGCGCCTGCCCTTGCTCCAGCATCCTGTCGCGATCCCCCGCGCCGTGCTGGAACACCTCCAGCAGCGCAGGGTCGTCCGCGTACACCTGGACGATGTTCATCTTGACCACGCTGTTGACCTTCTCGCTCTCGGTCAGCAGCTTGCGCCCGCGCTCCACAATTTCTTCGCCCAGCTGCACGGAGGAGCGGCTGACCGTGATCAGCTCGCGGCTGGTCTGCCACAGGAAGAAGCCGAGGGTGGCGCTGAGGAAGACGGCCACCCCCACCAGGTAGCCCGAGTATTTGAGCTGGAAGTGGCGATCGAGCAGGAAATTTCGCAGCCGCCGCTGACCGCGGTGGGAGGGCACGCCAGAGGGCGCAGCGGACGGGCTGGAGACGGAGGCAGTAGCGGGCTGTCCCATGAGTGATCCTTATTCTAGCTTCCCCACGTTGGCGACGAACTTTGCGACGATCAGCGGCGCTGCGGCGTCGATCAGCTCCTCGAGCGCCTTCAGATCGTTGCTGCGCCCGCCAGGCAACTTCGCGCTCTGCGTCAGAGCGCCCTTGAAGGCCTTGTCGGGGTAGGAGAACAACGTGAAGCTGAGCTTGAAGTTCAGCGCGCCCGCCTCATCCGTGGCCTGAAGCTTGGGCCAGATGAAGACGGACTTGATGGTCTTGTGTTTGGCCAGGAGCACCGTGGCCTGATCGGGCGTCTCATCGCTGGGCGCCACCGCCAGGCTCTTGTCCTTGGCCAGCTCCTTGTACAGGGCTTCGCGCACCAGGTTCTCGACCTCTTCGTCCGCGCCCGGGGTCTTGTTGGTGGTCGGGCCCACCGCCACGTAGTAGCGCGTATCCGGGCCGATGCCGGGCAACGGCTGCTTCAGGCGCTGCAGCACCTTGGTCAGCATCTCCTTGACCTTGGCATGCTGCTCGACGTTGAGGCGGCGGGTGATGCAGTCCAGGCCTCCGCGGCGCAGCTTGCCCAGCGCAGCGGCGGAGGCGGCCCGCACCGTCTGATCTTCGTCGTCCAGCCCAGAGCAGAGTGGCGCTACCGCGCGCTCACTCTGGGACACGCCCAGCGCCAGCGCCGCCTGGGTGCGCACGCGAAAGTCCTTGTCGCTGCGCAGCTTGGTAGCCAGCTCCGTCAAACGATCGGCGGCCAGCGCCGGTGTAGGCAGCAGACAGAGCGCAATCAGAATGGCGCCGGAGGCTCGCAGGGCGCCCCCGCAAAGCACCCTCGCGAAACAGTCGATCAGGCGTTGCACTGAACCTCGGATACGAATCGACCGTTGGATTGCTCCCCCACGCAGCCCTGCAGTGCCCCGGAGGGCACCGCAGCTACCGCCGGCGATCTCGCCTCCAAGCAACGGACGGTTGCCGGAGGGATTTAGGGTGGGCAGACTCTCGCACCTTGCCTCCCCTGCCCGCTCCCGCACACCTCGGTCACCGCGCGCCGCCCGTCACCTGCAGGCGCCCTCGCTGGGCCTGGCTTGCGCTGCTCGTGTGCGCCGCCGCTCGCGGCAGCAGCACCCCCGCCAGCAGCAACGTGCCGAGAGTGACCGTGCAGGCGCTGCCACACTTTGAAGACGTACGGCGCGAGCAGACGGCGAGCGGCCTCGAGCTGCGGCTCCGCCTGGTGGACGACGTGGGCAGCCCGCTGCCGGAGAAGCCCGTCTTGCCCGTGCGCGAGGGCAGGATACCGGCGCTGAGCCCGTGTGGAGGTACCACACGCACCACGGGTGGCGGCTTCTCCACCGACATGGCGGGCGAGCTGTGTCTCCGCCTCGCGGAGACCCGCGAGCTAGCGGAGCTGGTGCTGCACTTTCCGGGTGACGGCCTGTATCTGCCGGCGCAGGTGCGTGTGCCGCTGCAGCCCGGCTCGGGGGAGCTGCGCCTGGCCTTTGAGGCGCCGTCACTGGAGCTCAATCTGGATCTGGCCGAGCAGCGCGTGAGCCTGGAGTGGAGTGGTCCAGGCGCGGGCGATCCGGAGCTGCCCCGCATTGCATTGCAGCTCGAGGAAGCGGGCCGCGCTCGCACGCTCGACGCGCTCGACTGGGACCGGGAGGCCAGGACGGTGCGTGCCCGCATCTCCTCCAGCGAGCTGGGCGAGCCCGGTCCCGCGCGCCTGCTCGCGCGAGCGCGGCGGCCCGAAGACACTGCGCCGATCGTGGCCGAGGCGGTGGTGCTGCGCAGAGCGACGGTGCGCCTCGAGCAGCAGCGCTTCAGCGCCAGCCGCGACGCGCTGGAGCTGGAGGTGGTGGCGCAGAGCGCGGCGGGAGCACCCGCCGGCGGCTGGGTGGAGCTGCGCGGCGGCGAGCGCTCGCTCGGCTCGAGCGTGCTGGTTGCCGGAGTTGCCAGCTTGCAGCTGACCATGGTGGCGAGCACACCGCGCCAGCTGGAGGTGCGCTATCACGCCGACGATCCGTGGTGGCTGCCGGGCGAGCCGCTGCTGCTCGATCTCGAGAGCGCAGACAGCCCCGAGCCCGCGCGCTGGCCATGGCTCGTGCTGCTCGCTCCGATCGGCTACATCTGCGTGCGCGCTCTGCAGCGCCCCGCGCCGCGCCAGCCGCGCAAGGTGCGCCGCCCACCGCCACGTCCCGCGCCCGCTGTACGGCCGCAGCCCGCGCTGCCCCCCGCGCCCGTTTCCGGCTGGGCGGGTGTGGTGCTGGACGCCCACGACGGCAGGCCCATCGCCGGCGCCGTGATCAGCGCGCTGCTGCCCAGCATGCGAGACGCTAGCCCGCGCGTGAGCGCGGTCAGCGATGCCAACGGGCATTTTGTGCTGCCGCCCCTTCGCGAAACAATTCGCGAAGGGGCGCAGCTGCACGTGAGCTCGCGCCTGCACAGCTCTTTTCAGCGCCCGCTCCCGCCGCAGGGCCGAGTGTCTGTGATGCTGACATTGCGCAAGCGCGCTCTGCTCGAGCGGCTGGTGCGCTGGGCGCGTGCCGCGGGCCCTCCCTGGCAGCGCAGCGCTGAGCCCACGCCGGGTGAGGTGGTGGACGTCGCACTGCGTCGTGGTGATCGCGAGACCGCCCTCTGGGCCGAGGGCGTGCAAGAAGCTGTCTTCTCGGGCGCTGATGTGGAGGAAGCGGACGAAGCTGCCCTGCGCGCGCGGGAACCTGCCTGGCAGGGCGGCACGGCTCAGCCGAACGGGCACGCCAGCGATTAGCGAGCGCAGCACGTCGAGCGTAGCGATCCGAGGCACGCTGAGCTGCGCGGTGGGTGTAGGCGGGAGCGCGCGGGCCTCACCTGAAACCCTCACCTGAAATTGCCGAGCGCGAATTGAAGCGCTGCCGGCGAGTTCTGGAGGCAACCGTTGACGGCAGAGGGCTTGCGATTAATAGTCTGCGCCGCCGCTTCACATGGAAACGTTCCTGCTCGTCGCGATCGTCGTGGTCGTGCTCGCCTACTTCTTCTTCTTCCGCAAGGGGGCTCCGGGGGAAGCCGAGCGCGAGCTGCCTGGCGCTGGCAAGCCTGGTGTTGGCAAGTCCGGCCAACCTGGTGCGGCTGCTCCACCCGGAGCGGGTCGCGCCGAGGCTCCAGCGGCGCGTGATCGAGCAGCAGGCGCTCCGGCGCCCACTTCGCTCGACGAAAGCGACGTGCAGCTGGAGGACGCGCAGGCAGCATCCGCGCGTGCGCCTGCACCGGAGACGCCCCCACCCCGCCGCTCCGAGCCGCCGCGCCCCGTGCGCGGGCCCGACGTGCAGACGTTGCGGCGCGGGCTGGCGCGCTCGCGCGAGAGCGGTGGAGTGTTCGGCAAGCTCCGCGCGCTCTTCTCCGGCGAGCGGCAGCTCGATGCCAACCTGGCGCGCGAGATCGAGGAGGTGCTGCTCTCCTCGGACGTGGGCACCAGCACCACGCAGACGCTGCTGGCACGCCTGCGCGAGGGGCTCGACAAGGGCGAGCTCAACAATCCGGACGCGGTGTGGAAGGCGCTGAGGCAAGAGGCCGTGCAGATGCTCAGCGTGAGCGATCGCGGCACGGGCCGTGACTACGCCGGGCTCGACCTGCGCCACAGCCCGACGGTGGTGCTGTTCGTTGGCGTCAACGGCGCGGGCAAGACCACGACCATCGGTAAGCTGGCCACGCAGCTCGAGGCCTCCGGCAAGAAGTGCGTGCTCGCCGCGGGTGACACGTTTCGGGCCGCCGCGGTACAGCAGCTCGTGATCTGGGGCCGCCGGGTGGGTTGCGAGGTGGTTCACGGTAAAGACGGCGCCGATCCGGCCAGCGTCCTGTTCGACGCCATCAACAAAGCCCGGGAGCAGGGCGCCGACGTGGTGCTCGCGGACACCGCCGGCCGCCTGCACACCAAGGCCAACCTGATGAGCGAGATGCAGAAGATCGCGCGCAGCGCCAGCAAGGCGCTCAATGGTGCGCCGCACGAGATCTTCCTGGTGATCGACTCCACCAACGGCCAGAACGCGCTCGCTCAGGCTCGCGAGTTCAAGGAGGCGCTGGACGTCACCGGCATCGTGCTGACCAAGCTGGACGGCACTGCCAAGGGTGGCGTGGTGCTCGGCATCAGCGATTCGCTGCGTGTGCCAGTCAGGTTCGTGGGCATGGGAGAGGGTCCGGACGATCTGCACCCGTTTGTGCCACAGCGCTTCGTGGACGCGCTGCTCGGCGACGAACACGCGTCGTGAGCGCCAGCCCCGCAGGAAGGCTCGGGAAGCTCAATCCGATGACGCAAAGAGCCGTGGCACAACACAGTTGCTTCAGCGAATTTCTGCGTGATATAGTCGCGCCTGCTCTCGGGCCTACCCGAACCAACGTTCGCAAATCGCACAGGAATTTGCACACACTGACGATGCGTATCGGCCCTTCGAGAGAGCGGCACCCGCGAGCCCTGGCGTGTCGTGACGCAGGTGGGCTGCACGCGCCGGCTGCTGGAGTAGCGCAGCTGCCGAAGCACGCTCCACTGCGTCCGAGCCGGAGCCCGGCTCCGTCTGCCGCAGCAGGATGGCCTGCGGCCGCGAAATCTCGCGAAGCAACGGCAGCACGAGCAGCTCGCCCGGTCTTGTCCCCGTCCCGCGCGCAGCGCAAAGAGGCATCGATGAAGAAGATTGGCGTCGCGTTCCTGGCAGCCGCAGCAGTGCTCAGCGTGCCGTGGCTCGCTTTCGGGCAAGACGACGAACTGCCGGCAGAAGAGCCCGCGCTGGATGAAAGTGCGGCGCCGGAAGGTGAAGAAGGCACCACCGAGCAGGCGCCGGGCGAGCAGGGTGATGACGCCGGCCTGGGCGGCATCTGTGAGATCGATCCCGACGCCTGTCCCAAGCTCGACTTCGACAAGGAGGCGGCGCGAGACATCCGCGAGCAGGTGTTCGCCGTGCAGCAGCTGTTCGTGCTGCGGCGCTGGCGCTTTGAGCTGCAGCCTTACTGGCAGGTGCCGCTGAACGATCAGTTCGTGGGCCACTCGGGGCCCGGGCTCGGTCTGAACTTCTGGATCACCAACGTGCTCGCCCTGGGGGTCAACGGCAACTACTACGAGCCGTTCAACTCCCCCAGCACCTTCAACTTCCAGACGCGCCGTTCCGCGCGCGTCAGCGTGCCGCTGACGGAGTATCAGTGGAACGCCAACCTGAACTTCACGTACACACCGATCATCGGTAAGTTCTCTGGCTTCGGCGATTTCATCTTCCAGTACGATGCGTACGTGGTGGGCGGCGTGGGCGCGATGACCGTGCGGCCCATCCCGGTGATCGACCCGGATAACCGGGGCTTCGATTGGAAGACCAACATTGCGTTCAACGCGGGTATCGGTCTGCGCATCTTCTTCAACCGCTGGCTGGCTGCCACCCTGGAGGTGCGTGACTACGTGTTTAACGACAAGCTTGAGAACACATGTATTGCCGGTAGCCCGGGTTGTCCCCCGGGTGATCCGCGCGATCGTAGCACCTGGGACGGAGAAACAAAGCTGACCAACAACGTACAGGCGCAGCTCGGTATCTCCATCTTCTTCCCGTTCTCGTTCGAGTATCGGCTTCCCAAGTAAGAGGCAGTGTGATCCGATCTGTGATGAAGCGCGCGCTGCTCCTGGGGTCAACGCTCGGCGTTGCGTCGCTACTGTCGACGAAGCAGGCTCCCGCGCAGGAAATCTTGCTCACGGGCCCGCTCAAGGGCGCCGAGGCCGTGCATGACCTGCGCATGTATCGCAAGGGGCGCGTGGAGTTTGCGCCCACCGCCACGTTCACGCTGCTGGACGAATACATGCGCCAACTCTTCGTGGGCGCGCGCCTGAACTACAACATCACCGACTTCCTGGCGATCGGCGCGTGGGGCGGGTTCAGCCCCACTCCGCTGAAGTTCGAAGCGGGGTTGGTGGAGAAGATTCAGGGCGTCAGTAACGGCCGGAAACGGACCAATCAGGCTGCCCTCGCCCTGGGGGAGCAGCCCGACCTGCGGAACCGCCTGACCTCGCTGAACCTCGGCGATCAGTTTGCCGATCAGCTCGGCACGGTGGACTGGGTGGTGGCGCCGCAGATCACGTTCGTGCCCTTCCGCGGCAAGATTGCCCTGTTCCAGAGCATCTACATCGACTCCGATCTGTACTTCTTCGCTGGCCCGGCCATCGCCGGGGTCACCGAGCGCGCAGATTGCAATGGTCCCCGCTCCACCCTGGCTGGAGGCTGCAGCTCCGAGCGTCCCTCTGGAGTGCTGGATGCGCAGGGCGTGGACATTCCCATCCCCAACGCCGAGACGTTCCCCACTGCCAAGCGCGTGGCGATCGCTCCCACCTTCGGCCTGGGCTTCACCTTCTACATCAACCGCTGGAACGCGCTGGGGTTCGAGTGGAGAGCGGTACCGTTCTCGCGGAACACGGGCGGCTTTGACAACCACGGCGGCGGACCGGATGCGGAGTTCCCTGATCAGCAGGTGGATTCGGACGATCGCGACCTGAAGCTCAATCAGATGCTGTCGGTGTCGTGGAACTTCTACGTACCGTTCGACTTCCAGGTCTCGGAGTAAGTCGCGGCCCTCGGGGGTAGCAGCCGCGCTCCGGCGCGGCTGCTTCGCAATTCAGGCGCGCGGCTCGGCTGCTTTGCAACTCAGGCGCGCGGCTCGGCTGCTTTGCAACTCAGGCGCGCGGCTCGCGCCGTGCCGTCATGCGGCCATGCGCTGCCGCCGCTGCTCGCGTTAGACGGCGGCTGCGCCCCGCGGCTGCTCGCTCCAGCTCGCCGCCCCGCTTCTAGAGCGCGGAGACGACGACCTTGCCGTTGCGCAGGGCATACCCCGGAGGCAGTCCAGCCTCACACTGCTTGGCGAGCGACTCCGGCACTTCCCAGCCCGCCTGCTCCAGGCCGCGGGCCATTCGATTCTTCACGCGCAGCGACTCCTCCTGCGCGAGCGCCTCGATCAGCGGCGGTAGCGCCTCGGGATCAGACATCGCAAAGATGGTACCCGCTGCGTGGAAGCGCACGGACTCGTTCACGTCGTTGAGGAAGGGCTCGACGGCCTCGCGCACCTCGGGCGTCTTGTGCTCACTCAACATGGTGATCACCTGAATCTTAGGCTCGGGGTTGCGCATGTATTCGGTGTCGAACAGATCGAGCAAGGTGAGCAACTCCGTCACCATCTGATCCGCCGGCACGATCTGTCGCAGCACCTTGAGCGGCCAGGTGAGGCTCTCCGCGCGGGCGCAGTAGTTGTGGATGGCGTCCAGCGCTGCCGGGCCCGCGGCCACGATGCCCTGCACGGCCGCCTCTTTCTCGTCCTGATCGACGATCGAGGGCTCCATGCTGAAATCGAAGCGGCGAAGCAGCGCGGCGGCACCCTGTGCATTCGCCAGCTGGCTGAGCTGCTCGATGGCCTCTTGCCGCTCGTAGTTCTGCGACATTTTGTTGCTCACCAGGCGGGTGAGCCGTGCCAGCTCCTTCGCGTTGACCTCTTTCGGTTTGCTCTCGCTGGCGGTCTTCTTGCTGAACAGATCAAACAGGCCCATGACTTTTCCCTGCTTGTAACACCCCGGCGCAGGGGCTGTTCCGTTGTTTCAGCCAGCTGTCGGCAAAATGCTCGGCTCCGCGCATTCAGGAGCGGTTCAGACCCGCTGGCCCAGCGCTCAGGGGCCCTCCGCCTCGCGGTAAGGTGCGCCCGGCGGCTGCGAGGTTCGCCCCTCGGAGTCGGTCTCGGGTACTCCCATCAGCGCGTTGAGCAGCGAGTTGATGCGGAAGACGAGGCCCCCGAACTCCGGATGCTCCAGCTCGAAGCGATGGTTGGTCCGCCCGTTGAGCACGGTGAGCAGGCCCTCCTCGAGCTGCGTGATGGGTGCCGAGATGTAGTTGCCGAGGAAGATGCCTCCCGCCACGACCAGAACGAAGCCGAGCAGGGCCGCCGCAAAGATGGGCCACAGGAGCGCTGTCACGCTCGGAACCAGGGACTCGGGCAGCCCCGCCAGGATCACCAGCTGGGCACCTTGATAGCCCTGCAGGGGCTCTGCCGCAAAGACGTTGGAGCCGTCTGCAAAGACCGCGCGCCCCGACTTGAGCGCGGACGCAGCTCGGGTCAACACGGGCTGCTGGCGGATGGCGTTGAACGCCGCGCGCTGGCCCTCGAGAGTGCCCTCGGCGATGACCTCCAAGGTGTCCGGTCCGCTGAGCGCGGCCATCGCCAGCGCCTGACCGCTGGTGGCGCGGCTGATGGTGCTGAGCCGCTCGTCGTTCAGGGGTGAGCCCGCGATGAGGATGCCCAGGATTTCACCGCCCTCGCCGCGCACCGGTGCATAGCTGGCGACCAGCTGCTCCGAGCGCTGGCGATTGAGCCAGACCTGGCTGCTGGTGCGCCCGGTCTGCAGGGCTTGCCCGATCGAGGGATACGCCCGCCCCAGATCCTCGCCACGCATCTGGCTGGAGTCATTGCGACCGATAACGATCCCGCGAGCGTCGACGAACAACACGATCGGGATGGGCATCGCTGCCAGGGCCGCGCTCTTGGTGGCCGCATCGCGCAGGCGCTTAGCTTGCGCGCTGGCGTTTTCACTGCGGGCCTGCGAGGTGCCACCGGCAAACACGCCGATGACCGCCTCCTCCGAGGCCCGCTCTGCGAGCCAGCGCTCCAGGCGGGAGCTGTCCAGCTCGAGATGCAGGTTGGCGGAGCGAATGGCTCGCTCGGCTGCGGAGCGGCGCTCGGTGCGATTGGAGAGGACGTCGTCGAGGCCCCGCTTGACGAGGGCCACCGAGAGCAGAGCGACGATGACCAAGATGATCGAATTGACGGTGATGATCTTCCAGCGCATATCCCCATCCAGCCCCTTCATTGCGTCGGGCGGTCGCGGGCAGCCCCCGGCTGGGTGCTACCTACCCCCGGCGTTACGGCCGCCTGCGCTGGAGTGTGAAGCATGCCTCTAATTCCTCCCGCACTGCAGGCGCAGGCGGCCGGGGAACGATCGCGAGGAATGCCGGACGGCGCTCGCGGGGATGGCAGCCGGCGCGAGCAGGCCAGGCTCCAGGATCCTGCAGGAGACGCGCATTATTTTGCGCGAGTTCGTCGCAGGGTGTGGTAGCAGTGTGCCCCGAAGAATGAGCTCGGCTTAAAGGCCGATTCAAACCTCACGGTGGGTGTAGCTCAGTGGTAGAGCACTGGATTGTGGCTCCAGGTGTCGCGGGTTCAATTCCCGTCACTCACCCCAAACTCTTCGAGGGGGGCGGTCTCGCCAGGCCGTCAGCGCTGGCGGCGCGCTGCCTGGCGCTCCGCGCTCCAAACTTGGCCTTCGTGCCCGGATCGGCTTCAACATGCGGCTTGTGAAGCAGGCCCTCGCGACGCGGAGCAGCAGAGTGCGACATCGTTTCGTGTTTCTTGCCGCGGTGGCAACCGCTGCAATCGGTGCGGTGACGGGCTGCGGCGACGACAAGGCCCCACCCCGGCAGACGGTGTTCTGGCTTGGCCTCAACCAGGCTCCGGGTGCGATCTGTTCCGCCAATCGGAACTACCAGTTCCCACCGGACGCCCGCGCCACGATCAGTAGCTCGGACGCTGTGGGTGCTCGCATCGAGGATGGCCGAGACAACCTGGTCGAGTGCGACGTACGCCTGGCCCGAGGTAGCACCACAGACTTCACGGTGAGCCTGCGCTTCTCTGGCGGTGAAGTGGGCAACTTCTCGGCCAATGGCACGCTGACTCAGGATGGGGGTCAGCTCGAGGTCAGCTTCAACAACGGGGTGTCCACCCTGGAGCAAGAGGACTGCATGGCGACGGTCGAGACGATCGCACCGGGCGCTGTCTGGCTTCGAAACTTGCGCTGCACGCAGCTCGTGGACGAGAGCTCACCCGGCCTTCAGTGTGATGGCCAGGGTGGCGTGATCTTCGAGAACTGCGACCGCTGAACTGCGACCGCTGAGAGGCGGCCAGTACCTGGCCGCCTCCGTGGCGGCCGTATCGCCGCCGCGCCGCGCAGGACTTATAGCTGCCACGCGCCAAGCAGGGCGTATAGCTGCCGCGCGCCGCGCAGGGCGGTGTTTCACCCGTCTTCGGACGGCGGTGTTCCACCGCCCTCGGCCGGGCTCTCGCTTCGCGGCCGGCGCCGCAACGCGCCTGTCAGGTCAGCGTTTCGCTTGCGCCAGCGGCGGACGGCACCGGGCTGGTGCGCTCGGCACTGCCGCCCACCTTGCCCCGACCTTCGCTCTCGGTACCGTCGCTCTGCACGATGCGCACCAGCACGGCCGTGATGTTGTCTTCACCGCCGTGCTCATTGGCGAGAGCCGTCAAGCGCTTGCAGGCCTCGGCCAGATCCCCCGGCTGCCCCGCCACCTGCAGGATCTCCGCGTCCGAGATCATCCCACTCAGCCCGTCGGAGCACAGCACGAAGGTGTCGCCCACTCGCACGTCATGCGCGAGCAGATCGACCTCGACGCTATCTTGCATGCCGAGCGCGCG
>JAICQL010000416.1 GCA_025937895.1 Polyangiaceae bacterium
CGCGCTCGGCACACTCGTGCAGCTCCGCGGCACTGGGCGCAGGCAGCTGGCGCAGCTGCAGGGCGTGCCGGGCCAGCTCGGCGAAGCCCGCCTGCGCGCGCCGCCGGTTGACGCCGCGCATCTCCTCACCGGCATCCACCAGCAGACCCCGCGCACGAAGCAGGTAGCGCAGCGCGAGCCGTGCCTCCCGGGCGCGCAGGTTCTCCGCCAGGCTCGCCTCGACGCCTTGCTCGCGCGGGGTGAGATTGGCGAGCCCCAGCGCACCACGCCGCAGCTCGAGCCCGCGGGCCGCGCGCGAGAGCGGCGAGCGCCGCGGGGCGCTGGTCTTCTGCAGACAACAGGAGATCAGCGCCACGTCACAGTGCGCCGCTGCCGCCGCCGCCACCAGCCGATCACCGAGCTCCCCGCAGGCGTGCAGGCCCACCGCCAGATCGCTATCGTGCAGCTCCAGCTGCTGTTGCCCGATGTTCGCTTGCACGAAGCGCACCCCGCCACCCAGGCGCGTTTGCTCCGCGCGGCGCTGGCCAGCGCCACGCAGCGCCGGATCGCGCTCCAGCGCCAGCGTCTCGGTTGCGAAGAGCTCCGCGGCGAGGCGCGCGAAGTGGCCCTGGCCGGCGCCGACATCGACGATGCGCTGCGCATGCGTCGCCAGCGGAGACAGCGCTCCCAGCAAGACCGCGAGCTGGCCGCGCTTGCGAGCTGCAACGCCGCGCAACGCCGCCGCCGGCAGCGCTCGTTCGCCGCTGGCCAGCACCGGCAAGCGGGTGCATCCCTCGAGCTGCAGGGCCAGCGCGCGCAGCTCGGCAGGTGCGCTGGAATGCGTCAGCAACAGGCGGCCGAAGCCCCCGCGTTCACTCTCCGCCAGCTCCTGGTCGTCCAGCGACAGCAAGAACTCGTGCCAGCCGCGGCGCTGACACCACTCCGCCGGCTCCGGGCTCTCCACCGGCGCGTCGACGATATCGAGCACCGGCTCGAGCACGCTCAGTACTCGCGCCAGCTCCTCGCGCTGACTCGTGTGACGGAGCTCGACCTGTGGCACCCGCGCGTTTCACCATGACGCGGCCGCCGCGTCCACGCTACGTTTGAGGAATGACGGACGCACTGCTCACGCGACCCGCCCGGGACGACGATGGCGCCGGCCTGATCCAGCTCATCGGCAGCGTCTACGCCGAATATCCCGGCTGCGTGCTCGACGTCGAGCGAGAGGAGCGAGACCTGCTCGCCATCGCCAGCGCCTACGGCAGCCGCGGCGGCGAGCTCTGGGTCACCCTCGAGCCAGCCACCGGCGCGCTCATCGCCAGCGCCGGCTGGCTGCCGAGCACCACCCCCGGCCGCTCCCAGTGGCTCGAGCTGCGCAAGCTGTACGTGGCACGCAGCCACCGCCGCCGCGGCCTCGGAAGCCAGCTGATCGCGCGAGTCGAGTCCGCCGACGTCGGCCACGAAGGCCTCGCCTGCAAAGACGATTTGTTCCCATCGCGCCACCGTGAACTATGGAAACAATCGAACAGCTGCTGGGGTGAACGCGGCCGATTGCGCATCCGCTGAACACCCGTCTCATCGGCGCCGGGCCTCGCGAGCTCACCGCCACTTCTCCCAGCACGAGCTCGTCATCTGCCGACTCGGCACAGGCTGCGCTGCAAAAAGCACAGTGAGCGCGACGCGAGCGCGTTCACGCTCCACGTCACCGGAGGCTAACCCGCCGCTGGAGCAGACGGCGGCCTGCTCGGCTCCGCGCACACTGTCTGCGCCCCGGTCACCACTCGACCCCACCGTCTCGCGCCGCCGCAGCTCAGCGGAGGGTTAGCCTCACGCGGGGTACCCGCACCGGGCGCTGCGCTCTGCACGGCTCGGCCCGCGCGGGCCCCTGGCCCTCCCGCGCGGGCCTTTGGACAGCACCCGCACTTTTGATTTTTCGCTCGTAACCCTTGACAGAAAGTGCAGAAAC
>JAICQL010000368.1 GCA_025937895.1 Polyangiaceae bacterium
AACAAGGTTCTGGCTCTGGTAGGCAGACTGGAGGTCCGTGACTGGGTCGACACCATCGAGTGCGGGGACCGGCTCCAGCCACTCGGGTATCTAGCCTGGGCGGCGTGCGGTAAAGATCCGGGCTTCAGCCCTCTGGCTCTGCTCGAGCACGCTGCCCGCACCGCGCGTTACTCCTCTGAGGAGGTGCAGATGCTCGCCTTTGCCGGCCCTGCTCCGGATGCCGGTGACCTGTCGCGGCGCTGGCGTTCGCAGCTGATGGCGGCGAGGGATACCATCGCCGCCTTACCTGCCGACCAGGCAGGCAAGTGTGTCCTCGAGCGGAGCGGGCAGCTCGTGCGAGTACCAGCCGCGTCCTTGACGGAGGCATTCGTGCGCGATGAGCTTCAGTTTCATCCCGGCGCCATTCGCGGAGCGTTCCCGCAGCTCAAGGCCTGAAGCGGTGGTTTGAGCTCCTCCGGGACGCCCGACTCGAGCTCGACCCCGGCGTATTCACCCCCCACCTACCGCAGCACGGCCCCCGGAGCGCTCACACAGCTCGTGCACCAGCGCCAGCACCTCGCCACCGGTCCAGGGCTTGCGCAGCAGGCGCAGGCCCGGCCGCTTCACCCGCTGCAACACGTCGTGCCAGGAGTAATCCATGTAGGCGCTGCAGATGGCGACCTCCAGCGTCGGCTGCGCACGCAGGAGCTGAATGGTGGTCTCCAGCCCGTCCCATCCGGGCATGCGCATGTCGACGAACGCCAGGCTGAAGGGCTTGCCTACCTTGCTCGCATGCTGGACCTGTGAGAGCGCGCCCTGGCCACTCGTGGCAAAGCTGAGCACGTACTGCTTGTGGGGGCTGGCGGCAGCTTGGCGCCCGAACAGCTCCTGCTCCAGGCTGGCCAGCACCTGGTCGGGGCTCGAGCCGCCGAGCACCTTCTGAAAATCGCGGTGGATGGCCTCGTTGTCGTCGACGATCAGGATGCGATGGAGGGATGAAGAGGCGGTCATGCGGAGGTCTGCTGCACGGGCTGGGTGAGTGCCGCACCGGCGCGGCTGGGTGGCGTGGATTGCGGCGCAGTGGAGGCGGGCAGCTCGAGGACGAAGGTGGCGCCGCGGCCGCGGCCTTCGCTGTGGAAGGTGAGCTGGCCGCCTAGCTCTTCGGCGGTGAGCACGCTGGTGTGCAGGCCAAAGCCGTGGCCGTCCTTGCGCGTGGTAAAGCCGTGCTGAAACAGGCGGGGCGCGTCCTCTGCCGAGATGCCGATGCCGTTGTCCTCGATGGCGAGCCGCACGCTGCCAGAGTCGCCGCGCTCGATGCGCGCGACCAGGCGTTTGTGAGGGGCGTCGCCGTCCTCCAGGGCGCGCAGCGCGTTGCCGATCAGGTTCACCAGGATCTGCAGCACCCGGTGCCGATCGATCAGCACCGGCGGCAGCTCCGCGAACGCAGTAACCACTTCCACGCCGCCGCGCTCTCGCGCGTTCCTGGCGATCAGGAGGGCGTCCTCCATCAGCTGCGGCAGCGCGCAGCGCTCCACCGCACCCGCCTTGGCGTACGCCTGCTGGCGCCGCACGATGGCGCCGACGTGGCCCAGGTGTTGCTCCAGCTGGGTCAGCTCGGACACGATCCGGCGCTGCTGCTCGGACAGCCTGTAGGTCGTCTGGCGCAGGTACTCGAGCACCCGCGGGCCACGCGGGTCGCTGCGGAAGAAGCCAGGCAGATCGGCCTGGGCCTCGAGCAGCACGAGCAGCTGCTCCAGCCCTGCCGCCGGCAGCTCGCTCGCCTGCTGCAGCGCCACCTCGCCGCACACGTTGACGCTGTTCAGTACGTTGCCAACGTTGTGCAAGATGCCCGTGGCGATCTCGGCCATACCCGCCCGGCGCGAGGCCATCGCCACCAGCTGGGTCGAGGCCACCAGCTTGTCCCGCGTGTCGCGCAGCTCGGTCAGGCTGGCATCCAGGCCGAGATTGACGTGCTCGAGCTGCGCGTGCTCCCGCCGCACATGCGCCACCAACAAGCTGTTCGACAGCAGCGCCGCGGTGTGGCTGGCGAACATGGCGAAGTGATCCCGATCGGCGTCGTTGAAGGTATGAAATTGCGCCGTGCGCGGGCTGGCGCCCGCAATGAACAGGAAGCGGGTGCCACTATAGCTGGGACAGCTGCGCCAGTAGAACTTGGCATACCCCAGCGCTGTCGCCAGCTCTGCCAGCGCGGGGGCGCTGCCAGGCTCGTAGCGGCCCACCGGGTTCTGCTCCAGAGACTCGGTCGTGGCGCTCGTCAAGCGCAGGTCAGCGGGAACGTCCTCTGGATCGCCGCACGCAAACACCAGCTGGGCGTCCTGTTGACGGTACTCGAGCGCCGCGGCCCGCTCGAAGCTCAGCGTGCCTACCAGGATGTCGAGCGCGTGGCGCGCCAGCACCTGCACCTCCACGTCGAGCCGCTCGGGCCAGACCGCATGCGCAGCATTGAGCCACTCCTCCGCGCGGCTGCGCAGGATGCGTAGCTCGAACAGCTCGCGCTCGCGCTGCAGCAGCAGGCGCGCCTTGCCCTCCAGCGTGCGCCGCAGCGCCTCCGCTGAGGTGGGCGGCCCCAGCTCGCTCATTCGGCAAGCGCGAGCAGCGGGAAGGTGTAGTTGTGGAAAGCGGGCTGTCCCGCCACCGGGAACAGCTCGCCCCAGCAGATCACCCCGCCCCACTCGGCGGTGGGCCCAACCAGCGCTTGCAGCGCACGGTTCTCCTCGTTGGTGGCCTCCGTGCCCAGGAAGGGGCGCGTGCGCCCCCCGCACTCGAAGCCCAGCACGGCGCGCAGCTGCTTGCCGCTCAGCCTCTCGCACAGCTCGCGGCCCATGCGCTCGGCCCCCTGCAACACATCCTCGACCGTGCGATGAAACAGCGTGACCCGAGTGCCCTCGGCCACGGCAGCGCTGATCAAGATGCCCTTCGCGGCGGGATCAAAGACGAATGCGGCACGGATGAGGTGCCCCTGCTCGCCTGCCTTTGCCGGCACGCCGATCGCCAGCGAGGCGCTGGCCTGCACGTCCGTGCTGCCCGTCGAGCCCGTCACCTCTTGCCACACTGTGAGCGCCGGGCGCCCGTTCAGCTCCAGCAGCATGTTGCCGGCGGTCTTCGTCACTTCCATCTCGATGCCGGCGGGCGCGCAGCCCGTGGAGCACACGATCTCCGAGTGAAAGTCGCCCGCCAGGCTGACAGCGACGGCGCCGTGGCTGAACACCTCGCGCCCGAAGTACTGGTAGGTGGTCGTCATCGCGGCGCTGAAGAAATGCGCCGCGGCGCCGCCCAGGATCGGACCCTCCACTTCCCGGCTCAGGCCAGCGAGCAGCGGGGTCAGGTCGACCCCCGAGAGCGGGTCGTAGTGGACCAGCGTCACTCGTGGCGGACGCGACAGAGCGCGCCGCAGGCTGCTGCCGAGCAGCACGCCCTTGGCCAGGGTATCATTCTGGACTTCATCCACACGGGTGACTGCCACTTCGAGCGCGTCGCCGCCCAGCGCCGTCACGCTGGCAGCGTAGCCATCTTCATACACGGCTCCGCGCCCCATCACGCCCTGACCGGAGCAGCCGATCAGGGGCACCTCGCCCAGCACCTGCTGCAGCCCCTCCAGAAAGCGCGGTTGATCGTGATTTACCGTGAGATAGCACAGCACCAGCTTGGGCGGCGTGGCCAGGGAGGCGAGGATCTCTTCTCCCGCCTGACGCCCGGCTCCAAACGAGTCACGTTGACGGGACAGCACGTTTTTCGCGGCGATTTTCACTCGAAGGTTCCCCCGCATTCCGAACGGTTCGCGCCCTTCGGGCTTGAATGGATGGCATCCCCCGGCCCTGCCCCGCTACGACACCATCGGCCACCAGTGCTCCGCCAGCCGTTTGAAGCCCCGCGTTTCGCCAGGGTACGCGCGCAGGGCTCGCCGGAGCTGAGCCCTCGAGGCTAAGCTGCGCGGCATGTCCGCCTGCATCGCGCGCCGCGCACTGTGCTCTCTACTCTTGCTGGGGCTCGCCAGCTGCGCGCAGCCCGCTGTACCATCTGCGGCCCTGCCATCTGCAGCCCCGGCGCCCGCAGCCCCGCAGGCCGCGGGCGCGAAGTGGCGGGTTGCCACCACGGGTGACTACGCGCCCTTCTCCACCCGCGCCCCCGACGGCACCCCACAGGGCTTTGACATCGAGCTGGCGCAGGCCATGGCTCACGATCTGAAGGCGGAGATCGAGTGGGTCAGCGTGACCTGGCCCAGCTTGACCGCCGCCCTGCAGGCGGGCGCGTTCGACGTGGCGATGACCGGAGTCACCTGGCAGCCCGCGCGCGGCGTGCACGGCTACCTGACGCGCGCGGTGGCTCGCGGCGGGCCGTGTGTGCTCGGTGACCCGGTGGGCTCGCCCGTGGCCGTGAATCGTGGCGGGGTGCTGGAGAAGTACGCGCGCTCGCGCTGGCCAGAGGCGCAGCTCATCACCGTGGACGATAACCAGAGCCTGCCCGCGCTGCTCGCGGACGGCAGGGCGCGCGCCATCGTCACCGACAGCTTCGAGCTACGCTCGTTTGCACGGCCCGGCTGGGCCTCCCGCTGCGAGCCGCCCATCACGC